>JAJQAT010000031.1 GCA_021203665.1 Bacillota bacterium | reverse complement strand
ATTTCAATCCACGCGCCCCGAGTGGGGCGCGACGCGAGCTTATAGCGTTGCAATGGTCCGACATTGATTTTATTTCAATCCACGCGCCCCGAGTGGGGCGCGACTTGCCCACGCGGGACACGCCCAGACGGACGCGGCGGCATTTCAATCCACGCGCCCCGAGTGGGGCGCGACTGTAGCCGCGCCGATAGAGAGAGCCGACTATGTTTTATTTCAATCCACGCGCCCCGAGTGGGGCGCGACCGTAGCGTTGTCTACAAGCGCAAGCATTAACGCCTTTGATTTCAATCCACGCGCCCCGAGTGGGGCGCGACATAGCCGCTTGTATCGAGGGATATTTTCGCACTTAAATTATTTCAATCCACGCGCCCCGAGTGGGGCGCGACATATCTTCGCCGTCCTCGTCAACCCCAACCACAATTTCAATCCACGCGCCCCGAGTGGGGCGCGACTTAGTCCATTTTTCGATGTCCGCGTCGGACATCATTTCAATCCACGCGCCCCGAGTGGGGCGCGACACTTCTTGACCTATTTCTATGTCAACCCATTTTCCATTTCAATCCACGCGCCCCGAGTGGGGCGCGACAATAACTGCAGACGAGGCAATGCAGATGATATTTCATTTCAATCCACGCGCCCCGAGTGGGGCGCGACGGTTGCGGCATACCGCTTATGTCGGTTGCCTTGATATAATTTCAATCCACGCGCCCCGAGTGGGGCGCGACAATACATCGGCAGTACTTTTACCGTTCGCCGCCGTTAAATTTCAATCCACGCGCCCCGAGTGGGGCGCGACCGCCGCTTCGGTCGAGAACTCCTCGTATTCAAGCTGTGATTTCAATCCACGCGCCCCGAGTGGGGCGCGACTTAAATCCCTGTAGCATAGCCGTGTTCGCCGTATTATTTCAATCCACGCGCCCCGAGTGGGGCGCGACTTTTCCTTGTAAGCTCTCGCGCGCGTTTTGCCGCATTTCAATCCACGCGCCCCGAGTGGGGCGCGACAGCAAAATTATACAAGTATTGATTTTGAAAATCGGAATTTAATGTATATTTTGCATAAATTTTTTATGACATTCGCAAATTGCTTTTTTATAGCAACGTGCTTAATCATATAATTTTCGGTGCGAATGTACCGCATTTTTCTGTGAGCATATGCTTCGCACCTAAAAGATCATCGGTTCATCTGCGTCAAACGACGGTTTGATTCCGATATGATCAACTTTGTTTTTGTAATTATAGCCCAGATAATAAAATCTGAGACTGTCATGCTCGACGACTATAAGCTTTTCGAGCTTGTGTTTCACTTCTCGCGCCTTTGCCGCGTCCAGGACGCACTCAAAAACGGAATTTTGCACGCGCTGTCCGTAATTTTGGCACTGCTTCGCCACCTTGCGAAGTCTTTTTCTTCCCGCCGCGGTTTCCGTATTAACATCATATGTTATCAAAACAAGCATGCCTGCACCTACTTCCACATCAACGGCGGATACGCGTCCAAGTCACCACGTATATATCTCGCCAAAAGCTGCGCCTGAACAAAGATAACCATTCCCCACTGCATCTTTTCCTTTGTAAACGGGTGGGTTATGGCCTCCGCTTTCTTTTTCTGCCAAAGCTTCAGCACCTCTCCCCTGCCGTTGTCATTCAGGTATACCGCACCGTTTTCCTTATACGAAAAATCACCGCGTTTTACCTGATTTTTATTTATCAGAGTCAGCACAAATCTATCCGCCAAAACACTTCTGAACTCCTCCATAAGGTCAAGTCCCAATGAAAGCCGTCCTGGTCTGTCCTTGTGCAAAAATCCGACATAGGGATCAAGTCCGACAGCCGACAGCGCCCATGCCGCCTCATGCGCGAGTAATGTATAAGCAAACGACAAAAGAGCGTTCACGGGATCGAGCGGCGGGCGTTTATTCCTTACGGAAAACTTGAAATCCTCCTTTTGACGCAAAATCATTTCGTCAAACACCTGAAAATATATGCTTGCGGCATCGCCCTCTATCCCGCGCAATACGCCGTCATTAGGGCAATTTTCAACCTGTTTCATCAAATTATATATTTGCTCGGATGCTTTTTTTAACTTTTCCGAGTCGGCTCTCATCGGATAATCACGTGCGGTGCGCTCGATGACCCATCTTGAATTAAAGAGCTTTCCCAGAATAAAGCTTTTGGCAATATCCAAGCTCCTTTGCGCGTCGTCGGCAATTCTGTACTGCTCGCGGCGGAGCAGCACATTCCCCTTGACCTCACCGGAAAAACGTCCTAAAAATCTCCCGTGCATCGTCAAAAACGATATTTCTATGCTGTTTTCCGCGCACTTGCCCATAAGCGCGGGACTTGCACTCGAATATCCGAAAACGATAATCCCCTGCAAAAGATGAATCGGAACTCTTCCGACCTCGTCCCTGTCTCTCGATATAACAACATTTTCGCCGTCAAGCGACAGATAAGAGCCGGGCGTGGTTACATACAGCGTATTTTTTATTACTCGCATGGCTCCGCCTCCGTTTCCTTTAATCTGTTTTTGATATAGCTCTTTGCGGATTTGTCCCTGCACAGAACCGGCATACAGATTTCTTTAAGCGAACACGCGTTACAGCGCTTACTTGTTTTTACCTTTGGAGTATACATCCTGCCGTAATACTTGTGCATTTCCTCCGTAATCTCGGCAAGCTCGCGCCGTATTGCATCGTCAATCGGCACTTCCGTTCTGTGACGTGTTTCACCGTAATACAGATACCCCTTTTCGATTTTGCATAAGAGCATTTCTTCAAGGCACACCGCCTGCGCCGCAAGCTGGAGAACGTCAGCATTGTTTTCTTTGGGCTTTCCCTTTTTGTATTCAACGGGAATCGGAATCCACATTCCGTCAATGCCGTTAATGTTCACGCCTTTGGAGCTCTTTTTAAACTCCACCACATCGCATACGCCGTTTATTCCGAGAGTCCTTGAAAACACCGGCATCGCGCGAATAATCATTGTATTGCCCCTAACCTCGCGCTCCAAGCCGTTATGCGCATTTTCGTGAAATACGCTCCCCTCGACCGTGCGTAAATTTTCACTCCATTGCTGTTCTATATAAATCAGCGCCCATTGCCTGCGGCAAAACGCGAAATGCTGTATTCCGGAAATGCCCAAATAATCTTCCTCAGCGTAAGTCGTCATATATTTCAGCCTCAAGTCCGTCAAGCGGCGTGTATTTTATCTCGTAATCCTCAATTCTCTTGCCGTCGCCGGATACCTTATTCACTTCAACACTTCTGTGAACCTTGGCGGACGAATATTGTCCCGACTTGCAGTTATGCTTCCACCAATACACGCGCACTACCTCCATACTTCCGTCGGGGCGGGCGGAGGAGCAGTCGTTTTCAAAAAGCGTTATAAGCGCTCTATGTATAAGCTCCGCGTCACGCTCGCTGAATCCGGTTTTTTCCGCAAGCTGAACATTTATGCTTCCCGAGAATTTATATACTCCGAAATCGACGCGGTGCTTGGTACCCATTGTGTCCGAGGCTTTCTTATCGCCGGTAACGCTGTTCACGCTCTTTGTTATCTGCATGCTTGTAATCTCTATCGGTTCCGCGCTCACCGCCGTCTGAACCGTTACGGGACCGCGAACACCTACTGATACATCAATACCCTTAAACGCGAATACCTGACCGAAGCTTCTTACATCCGTCCATTCGCGGCACGCAATCTCCGCGAATTTATCCGCGTCCTTATTCGCCGCTTTAAGCTCCGGAATAGAGTCGGCGCGGTCTCTTAGGCTCTTAAAGCCGTCGTCCTTTCTTTCATCCATTTGGACGAATATAGGCTCGCCAAAATCCTGCAAGCGGTTTCTTATTTTTCTTTTCAGGCATACGTCCGAAACCTCTCCGTAGCCGTCATAGTCAATTCTGGGTCTGTTTCCGTCAAGCGGGTCTCCGTTAGGGTTTGCTCTCTGTGCGGTGAAAATCACCGTAAAATCAATTTTGTTTTGTAACATTGTTGTTTCCTCCTTAAAATTTTAATTGTTTTTTATTATTTTTCTGTTTCTTTTCCCTTTTTCAGCTCCGAAATCTGACACGCGTAGCCCAAAAGATACGTGGGTTCAAGCGGGGTATCATTCATAAAGTCCTCCGCTTTGATAAGAGCGATTACATTTTGCATATTTTGGTATAACCCGCCGTTATTTACATACAAGCTATCAACATAAGGTCCTAACTTATCATCCAAAAGAACAAGTGTTCTTGCGGGTTTCATTCTGAATTTATTCCTTAGTTTCCTCGCACTCGGAACTCTTGATTCTTTTCCCTCCTTAAACAGCGCATATTCCTCGATACGCTCCGCATAGGCGAGAACTCTGCCGAATAAATAGCTTCTGTCTCTGTTTTCGTAATCCAATGCCATATTGTATTCCTCCTTATATTTGTCATAATAATATTTTCTTATTAAAGCACAGGTTATGCTTGTACACCTTTCAATCTCCCAATTTTCAAGCACCGTGGGATTTGATATACGTTCAACCGCTTTCATCATTATATCACGCGGAAGCTTCCGCTTGTCCGCGATACATGACACAAGTATCTCGGTTAAATGCTTTTTCACTCCGTCGCCGATTTTATCGCCGTATGCCGCGGATATTATATCCTTAACCGACGGCGCACCGGTGAATTTTATATACTTTGTTTCCTCTTTTTTACTGCCGTCCTCTTGGTCTGTAACTGTCTTTTTGATTTTATAGCTGTGATTCCATACGCAGGTCTTATGCCAATGTTCAATATTGTCAAGATAGTCCATATCCGAAAACTCACGGTAATAGGTTATTGACAGCCGCCCCGGTGTCGCTCCCTCGACTATCATAAGCACGATGTTATTGGCATCCGTGGGCTCGTATAAATCCTTATGCTTATAGCCGTTAATTGCTTTTTTTACGCTTTCTGCGTATGTATCAAGCGTAGTATAGCTGTCATATAAATCCTCGTCCTCTTCGAACAAGACAGCCGTATCATCCTGCGGCTTCGGCACTTCCCTCGCGTCAACCGCCCAGGTTATAACCGTCTGAGGTCCCGTAATAAAGCCCTGATTTGCGATAAGCCACCTCAACGCGTTATGCACCCTTTGCGACACCTCATAGCCTACGGCGAATGCCTCTTCCCTGTTGTGGAATCTGCCGCGAAACGTGTATCCCGATGTGTCGTTTGACGAAACCAGCCTTGCGCTGTCGCCGCCGTAGCGTATTTTTGATGAGTGCTTATATGTCACGGGCTTTTTCACGCCGCTTACAAAGCACAATCTCTCGTCCGTATATTTGCTTTTGTCAAATTCCTCGTACGCTTTCATAAGCTCGGTGTTTTCGTTGCATTCCGCCGGCATACCCGTGCCGCGTTTTACACGAAACCGCACAAAGGTGCCTAAAATATCGCCCGCCGGTTTATTGTCAGTATTTCCGTTCCACGCCAATTTGCCGTTCTTTATCGTAAGAACCGCTTTATCGATAAGATCCTCTATAACCGTTCCCTGCAAAACATATTTATATATCGTCCGCACATCCTCGGGACACCCCTCGTAATCGCACCACTCTTTAAGCTGTTTGCAATATGCCTCGTAGTTTTCTTTTTTTCCTTTCTTTTCGTCGTATAGATACGCATCGCCGGCGATATACTTCAAATTATCGTAAAGCATATGCGGCGCAACGCCCGAGCTTCTCGATGCCGAATCCTCGGTACACGGAACTATCGTTTGCGCGTCGGCTTTGGGCACTTCATACGCCCTAAGCAGCTCGCCGTCCGCGCCGATAAGCATTTCAACGTGCGCGGCTTGAATCGTATGCGACAGCGGCAGCAGTGGCATAGGACAGCGTTTAAGTAAATCCGTTTCGTTTTGCAGATTTTCATATGTTTTATACAGCTGTGTCATCCATGACATCAAACCATCCCTCCCTTTCAAATTCCTCGAGTCCCGAGAAATTCTTTCCCTGAACAAATTCCTTTATTTTATAGTCAACGGTGTCGGTAACCATTGTGCATTCCTCCGGACGTATAAAATTGATAACACCATTTTTCATCTGCGCGTTCCACAGCCTGGTTTGAAGTTTCTCCCTGCCTGTTTCATCGGGGTAACTTATACCGTGTACCATCACGCCGAACGACATACTTTCATCATCATAATAGCCTTTGCCCTCGCCGAATTTGCACGGCTCAACATAACCCTGGCACTCGCGCGCGCCCAAGAATATATCGCGCCGCCCGCCGCGTTCGAGCATACGCTTCGACACGAAATAATGTTTGTTTTCATTACGGTCGTGAGCAAGTTCTTTGCGCTGTTCGTTCCACTCAAAATGCGCCTCGACTTGATATTCCGGATTTATCAGATACGTGTATATCGACAAATCGTTTCCTCCGCTCATCTTTGATACTCTCACTCCCTTTGACTCCGTGCGGATGGGGTTCATTATTCTTACGCGGTCGACGACCCATATTATGGTCGGTTTCCAATAGATAGATTCGCACACGCCCTTGAGCGCCTGATAGGTCGGAATCATATAGGTGAATTTTTCGCCGCCCACCCTTGTTATCGGGTCGCTGAACAATGCCGTTCTGCCGTAAAGTCTGAATGATATACTGTTTTTCTTTTCCATTAAAATACCTCCCTAACATCCTAAAAATTCCTGTTCGTCCGCTGCTTTAAGACCGTATTCCTCCGTATAGCTTCCGTTCCTCGCAATCCATACGCCTATATCCTCCGCGAAATACACACTGCCGCTTTCTTTGAGCCTTTTAAGCTCCCATTCGTATACATTTACAGTATAAATTCCGCATTTCTTTACCGTTTTAAGCTTTTCGTATATGTCCGCGCCGCCGGTTAAATCCTCTGCATATTTTTTGCCGTCACCGTAGGGAATCACAATCGAATATGTCGCACTGTCTATAACTCTGAATTTCTCTCCCGCCGTTCTGAACGCTTGGCGAAGCGGCGGAACCTTGTACTTATTCCCATATTGCTTTGTATAGTTTCTGTTGCCCGAAAGCAAATCCATAATTGTGTCTTTCCCGTCTATTATATAGTCCATATCATCAAGCTTATCTTCTCTTACCTTGAAATAGTCCGAGTAATAGCTTTGTACCGTCTCGGGCAAAAGCAGATCCGCGTTCTTATTATTGAGCAATATATTCTCCGTTGACTGTTTTGCAAGCCTTATATCTTCAAGCATACCGAGTTTTTCGTCAGCAACATTTACTATAAACACCTTGCACAGCTTGTCATACTCCCCGCTGCGGTTACACCTGCCCGCCGCCTGGGCGAGGCTGTCCACTCCCGCGAGCGCGCGTATTACACATTCAAACGAGAAATCAACTCCCGCCTCGACAAGCTGAGTGCTTACAACTATGAGCTTTTTACCCTCCGCGCTGTTTTCCCGCAGCTCTGCGGTGCGCTTTTTTATGTACTCAATTGTCTCCAATCTATGCTTTCCGCATTTCTTTGTCGACAGATATATTTTCTCGCAGTCTATGCCTATGGAGTCATATATCAGCCGCGCTTGGGAAACCTTATTCATAACCACAAGCACGGAACCGACATCTTGAGCCTGCTCCTCGGCAAGACGCGCGATTTCGTCAAGGGTCATACCCTTATCCGAGCATAGGTTTACCGTCTCCGTCCGCTTAAACACTCGCTCCGTTTCGACGTTCATCGGCGCAATATCACAATTTTGCGCCAATCTTAACGGATGCGCCGAGAGCTTTTCAAGCGTCGGCGGTGTCGCGGTGCAAAGAAGTACGGTGCTGCCGCATATCTCTGCGAGGAAATTAAGCGCTTCATTGAACAAGTTCAGCATTTTTCTTGGAACCGTCTGAACCTCGTCTATGATTATAACCGAGCCGCACAATGCCCTCATTCGCCGCGCGCACGCGCTCTTGCCGGCATATAAGGCGTTCATAAACTGCACCACTGTCGTAAGTATCACGGGTGTTTGCCAACGCTCGGTAAGCAGACTGTATTTTTTTGCCTCATCATCGTCCTCGACTATTATTCCGCTGTGATGTTCAAGCACCATATCTCCGCCGCAAATTTCCCTTACCTCTTTAGCGGTTTGATCGATTATTGTCGTATAGGGTATTACATAAAAGATATGCGCGCTTTTGTTTTTGTGTGCAAAATTAAGAGCAAAACGTAAGCTTGACAGGGTTTTGCCGCTGCCCGTCGGCACCGACAGCCTATATATTCCTCCGCCGCGCCCCGCCGCCTCACGGCATTTGCGCGAAATATCGCAGCGCATTTTATTGATGGGAGTATCCGGCTTAAAGGATTCCGCCTTTTCCTCCATAGCGTTAAGCGCGGCGCTCCAATCCGGCATTTCCGCCTCTCCAAACTCCGCGCCCGACTCAAAGCAATACGCGTCATAGCGGTCGGCGTCTATCAGCGCCGAATACAACAGCTTTTGTATCATTCCGGTTCCGAAATTCCCGAATTTCCCGAGCTTTGCGTATACGGTATTCACCTCATCGCAGGCAGCATAAAACAGCTTCTCGATTTCCTCCTCCGATAATATCTCATCGAAAAAAATTTTCATAATTTCCTCATATCCGCAGTCGGAGTGCTTATCCATTTTGATTAAAAATTCATTTTGGGCTTCTGTGTTTATGCAATCATATAGCCTTCCGTGATGAGAATAAACAGAATTTATAATAAGCTGCGCGGTCAATTTGTTGACAGAATTTTTTTCGGTCAAATAAAATCGGTTATAAATATATTCCGCGCCCGCGGCGCTGTGGTTGACGGTTCCGCGCTCCGCCCTGTTGTTCCGCCTGAGATATTCGATAAATTCATTTGTGAGCTTTCCCGCATCGTGTATAAGACCGGTAATTTTACCCAAAGCGCTCAAACCGAGCTGCGACATTGTTTGGGCGCATAATTCAGAAACATTGCACGAATGCTCTCTTGTACTCTGCTCTCTGCCTTTAATAAGTCTCGCCGGATATTCCATTGATGATTCCCTCCCCTGTATGTGATTATTAATAATTTTCAATAGTATGTCTCTGTAATTTAAAATTATCTTGAATTTTTATAATGACTGCGATATAATATATTTGAAGTGCTATAGTCACTATGCCGGAATATATTCTCGGCGTTGTGAAAAATGAATATGGTGCTTTGTGTATGATTGGTAAGATTTTTATTCTATAAGGAATATTATTATATATATAAAGTTCTGTCAAGTACTTTTTGATTTATTATTTAAATTTTACTCTAATACACTTGTCAGCTCAGCTTTAAGATGTTAGGCTGTGGATTGAAATTATAATGAATATATCATCTATGTTTCACACGGCGGACGGCGCAGGATTTTTTTCTGCGCCGTCTTGTTATAATCCGCACACAAAAAACCGACACCCTGCGGGGGTGCCGGTTTTTGGTATTCTATTATTCCAACTCGAATGCGCCGGTATAGAGCTGATAATACTTGCCCTTTTGGGCTATAAGCTCCTCATGGGTGCCGCGTTCTATTATTCTTCCGAATTCGAGAACCATTATTACATCCGAGTTTTTAACGGTGGACAATCTATGCGCTATTACGAACACCGTGCGTCCCGTCATAAGCGCGTCCATACCTCTTTGGACTATTGCCTCCGTTCTTGTGTCTATGCTTGACGTCGCCTCGTCCAGTATCATTACGGGCGGGTCCGCCACAGCCGCTCTCGCTATCGACAAAAGCTGACGCTGTCCCTGCGACAGACTTCCGCCGTCGCCGGAAATTACCGTGTCGTAGCCGTCGGGCAGCATTTTTATAAACTCGTCGGCATTGGCAAGCCTTGCCGCCGCGTATACCTCCTCGTCCGTCGCGTCGAGATTTCCGTATCGGATATTCTCGCGTATGGTTCCGGTAAACAAATTGGTATCCTGAAGCACTATGCCGAGAGAGCGTCTCAGGTCCTTCTTTTTAATGCTGTTTATATTTATTCCGTCATACGTTATCCTGCCGTCCGCGATGTCGTAGAAGCGGTTGATAAGATTCGTAATCGTGGTTTTGCCCGCGCCGGTCGAGCCGACAAAGGCAACCTTTTCGCCGCGCTCCGCACGAAGCGAAATATCGTGGAGGACTATCTTTTCCTCGTTATAGCCGAAATCAACGTTGGTAAACTCCACGTTTCCGGCAAGAAGAATAAACCTCGCGCCGCCAAATTTATGCGGCACCTTCCACGCCCATATATTTGTCTTTTCATCGGTTTCGACAAGCTTGTCGTCCCTGTCGTACTTGACGTTTACAAGCGTTACATAGCCGTTATCCTGCTCTATCTCCTCATCCATAAGCGTGAATATTCTCTCCGCGCCGGCAAGCGCCATTACTATGGAATTGAGCTGCTGGGATATTTGGTTTATCGGCGTCGAGAACGATTTTGACAGCTGCAAAAACGATGCTATAATACCGAGCGTAAGTCCGCCCACGCCGTTCAGCGCGAGCGCGCCGCCGATAACCGCTATCAGAACATATTGCAAGTTACCGAGGTTTGCCATAATCGGCATAAGGATATTCGCGTATTTGTTCGCCTCCGACGCATCCGCGCAAAGCTCGTCGTTAAGCTTGTCAAAGCCCTCCTTTGAGTGTTCCTCGTGACAGAACACCTTTACGACCTTTTGACCGTTTATCATTTCCTCTATATATCCGTTGACCGATCCGAGAGCGCGCTGCTGTCTTACGAAAAATTTTCCGCTCGCGCCGGCTATTTTGCGCGTCACAAGAAGCATACAGCATACGAATACAACAACGAACAATGTCAGATACACATTTGACACAAGCATTGCCACAAGCACCGATATTATCGTGATAACCGACGAGAACATCTGCGGTATACTCTGCGACATCATCTGTCTCAGCGTGTCGGTATCGTTTGTGTAATAGCTCATTACATCGCCGTGAGTATGCGTGTCGAAATACTTTATCGGCAGCTTTTGCATATGCTCAAACATTTCATCGCGTATGCTTTTCAGTACGCCCTGCGATATTGACACCATTGTTCTGTTATAGAAAAGCGTTGACAATATTCCGACAATGTATATAACGCCCATCATACATATCGCCTTGAGCAGTCCCGTGAAAACGGGGTTCGCCTCGCCCATAAGCGGCGTGATGTAATCGTCTATCAATGTCGCGGTGAACATCGAGCCGGCAACATTCGCGATTGCGCTTAATATTATGAATATCAGAACAAGCGTAAATCTGAATTTGTATTTTCCTATATAAGAAAGCAGACGTTTGATTGTCTTGCCGGTGTTTTGCGCTCCGCTGCGCTTATTCATCGTCACCGCCTCCTTTCACCTGTGAGCTGTATACCTCGCGGTATATCTCGTTGCTCTTTAAAAGCTCCTCGTGCGTTCCTATGCCGTTTATAGAGCCGTTATCCATTACTATTATCTTGTCGGCGTCCTCGACGGAGGAAATTCTTTGAGCTATGATTATCTTCGTTGTATCTGGGATTTCCTCGCGGAACGCGCGTCTTATGCTCGCGTCGGTTTTTGTGTCAACCGCGCTGGTACTGTCGTCAAGTATAAGTATTTTCGGCTTCTTTAAAAGCGCTCTCGCGATGCAAAGTCTTTGCTTTTGTCCGCCGGATACGTTTGAGCCGCCCTGCTCTATATGTGTGTCGTATTTATTCGGGAAGGTTTGTATAAACTCATCCGCCTGCGCGAGACGACAAACCCTCACAAGCTCCTCGTCCGACGCTTGATCGTTGCCCCAGCGCAGATTTTCCTTTATGGTGCCGGAAAACAGCACGTTCTTCTGCAATACCATCGCAACCTCATCGCGCAGGGCTTTAATATCGTATTCCTTTACGTTTCTTCCGCCGACTAAAACCTCGCCGTCAAGCGTGTCGTAAAGACGCGGAATAAGCTGAACAAGGCTCGATTTGGAGCTTCCGGTTCCGCCTATTATACCCACGGTTTCGCCGGATTTAATATCGATATTGATATTCTTCAAGCAAAGCTTATCGCGCTTCTTCTTTGAATAGCCGAAATTGACATTCCTAAAGGAAATATCGCCGTTCTTGATTTCGTATACGGGATTTTCGGGATTTTTCAAATCGCTGTCCTCAACAAGAATTTCAACTATTCTTTCCGCGGACGCTCTCGCCATGATTACCATTACGAAAATCATGGAAAGCATCATGAGGCTCATAAGTATCTGCATCGTGTACGAGATAAGGCTCGTAAGCTCGCCGGTGGTCATGGTTGACGAAACGATAAATTTCGCGCCGAACCACGATATTAAAAGCATACAGCCGTATGCCGCGAACTGCATAAGCGGCGAGTTAAAGGCTATAAGCTTTTCCGCCTTTACGAAATTGCCGTAAATGTCCTGCGAAACGTCCTTAAACTTCTTTTCCTCGTAATCCTCGCGCACATACGATTTTACGACTCTTATGCCGTGCAAATTTTCCTGTACAACGTTATTGAGCTTATCGTAAATCTTGAATACGCGCTCGAATATCGGATGCGCGTGCGTCGCGATTAAGTAAAGTCCGACGCCGAGAATCGGCACCGCTCCAAGGTATATCAGCGACAGTCTGTGATTTATACCAAACGCCATAACCATAGAGAATATCAGCATAAGCGGACTTCGTACAGCCACTCTGATTATCATTTGATAAGCATTCTGGACATTCGTAACATCGGTTGTAAGTCTTGTAACGATGCTTGACGTTGAAAACTTATCTATATTCGAGAAGGAGAAATTCTGTACATTGTAGAACATATCCTTTCTCAAATTTTTCGCGAATCCGGCGGATGCGCTTGCCGCGTACTTTCCCGAAAGCGCTCCGAACGTAAGCGATATTACGCAGGAAATCGCGAGAATTATACCCATTTTGAGTATATAATTCATATTTCCGTTGTCTATACCCTTATCTATAAGCTCAGCCATAAGATACGGTATAATTACCTCCATAATAACCTCGAGCGTGATGAATATCGGAGCCAATAAAGAGTCTCTCTTGTATTCCCTCACGCTTTTAATCAGCTTTTTTATCATATAACTCCTCCTCTTTTAATCGGAAGTTCGCTGCCGTTTAACGCTGTCAAAAAAATAGACCTATGGGTCTAACAGTTGTCCGCGCAGGTCTTTGTGTAGATAATGTGCAGCAGCTCCCTAAGCTCGTTTTTTTGTTTCTCGCTGAGGTCGCGGGTGAGTATATCATCCATATACTTTCTTCCCTCCGCCAGCTCCGCCGCCGTGCGCATTCCCTTTTCCAGGACGGCAACCCTGTTGCCGCGGCGGTCTTCGGGATTTTTCTCAACGCGTATCAATTCCTTTTTTTCCATACGCTTTAAAAGTCCGACCAGCGTCGGATGCTTTAAATTGAAAAATCTCTCGATGTCCTTTTGCAGCACCGCGGATTCCTCGCTGTGGACAACGAACATCAGGATGTGCATCTGTGAAACGGTCATATCAAGCTCCTTTAAATGATTATTGCCGTTCGCCGTGACAAAATCATTTATTTTTTTCAGATAAAATCCGATTCCCACATCATCATTCATAGACCTCATCTCCATTTACGTAGCATACTACTATTATACAGTGTGTTTAGGGCAAAGTCAATACATAAAATAAATTATTCATATTTTGTTCATTCATTGTTAATATTATCCGGAAAGGTTACGTAAATGGTCGTTCCCTTGCCGACTATGCTTTTTACGCGTATTTTGGCATTGTGACAAGCGCACACGTGCTTTACGATTGACAGACCCAAGCCGGTTCCGCCGACCTTCTTTGAATGGCTCTTATCCACGCGGTAAAATCTTTCAAAAATCCTTTCCTTATCCTCGTGAGGTATTCCTATTCCGGTATCGCGCACAGACAGCTCCACGCCGTCCACCGTTTCTCCTACAAACACAATTATTTTGCCGTTTTCCTTATTGTATTTCACGGCATTGTCCAAAAGGTTATATACAAGCTCGCTTATAAGCGTGGCATTTCCCTTGATAAGCGCCGGCTCCCTGCTGTAAAATATCTGTATTCCGCGCTCCTTTGCCGTCTTTTCCACCACGCATATCGCTTCCTCGGTTATCATCGACAGGTCCACGGTTTCCGGATTTGATATGCCCGTTTGCTCGTCAAGACTGGACAGATTTATAATATCGTCTATGAGCTTTAAAAGTCTGTCCGCCTCCTTTTCTATCTTTCTGCCGAATTCGCTTATATCCTCCTGCCTTGCCATTCCGTTGTTTATCATCTGGGCATAGCCCGATATTGTGGTAAGAGGCGTTTTAAGCTCGTGCGACACGTTCGCGGTAAATTCGCGGCGTATTTTTTCCGTTTGAGCCTTTTCCTCGTTCTCGTGCGCTATACGCGTGAAAAACGGCTTCAGCTCGTCATATATTTCCGCGCTGCCGATATTGTTTATGTCAACATTGTTCACCGGCTCCATAATCCGCTTTGTAAGGCTCTTTGACACCGGAAACGCCACGCCTATCACAGCTATAAGAATTATCAGCGCGATTGGCAAAATACTCATTCCCATGCCGATGATAGCATTCGTGGACTGCGCCATTCTCAATACCGAGCCGTCGGAAAGCCTTACGGCGTAATAATATATTCTTTCGCCTATAGTTTCGGATTCGCGGCTGCCCTCGCCCGTGCCGTTTGCGAGTGCCTCCCTGATTTCCGGTCTTTCAAGGTGATTTTCCATGTCGCCGGCATCCGCCGCATTATCGTATATAACAGCGCCGTCCGAGCCTACAAGAGTAACCCGCACGTCCGCGCCGTCATAGGTGTTGCGGAGGATTTCAACGGCCTCCTCGCCGCTGTAGCTGTCAATACAGCTTACAAGCGTGTCCGTGCGCGATTTAATCGCGTCGTGCGTTTTCACCGAAAACTGCGCGCAGTACGCTATGAACATTAAAATCGTAGTTACAACAACTGCGGATATTACAAATATCCGCAGCGTGTTATTTATTGCTTTTCTCATATTTTATATCCCACATTCCTTATGGTTTCAATGCATTTGCCCTTCGCGCCGAGCTTATGGCGCAGGCTTCCTATATGAACGTCGAGGGTTCTGCTTTCGCCCTCAAAATGATAACCCCATATTTTTTCCAAAAGCACCTCACGCGGCACAACCGTTCCCTTATGTGTCATAAGATACTTGAGCAGCTCAAATTCCTTAAAGGTTATTGTGACGTCCTCGCCGTCCACCTTTACGCTGCGGCTCTGATTATTGAGAGTGATTCCCTTATAATCTATAATATCCTCTCCCGCGGCGTTGCTGCGGCGCAAAACCGCCTTGATTCGCGAGATTAGCTCCATTATGCCGAAAGGCTTTGTGATATAATCATCGGCTCCGTGTTCAAAGCCCTTTACCTTGTCGGCTTCCGTTCCCTTTGCCGTTATCAGAATTACCGGTAAATTTTTTGTAGCGTCGTTCTTTCTTATATCCTTTAAAATCTGTATACCGTCCTTATCCGGAAGCATTATATCGAGAAGCACCATTGACGGCATATAGCTTTTCAGCCTTTCTTCAAACTCCGCGGCGCTTTCAAAGCCCTCAACCACAAATCCCGCCGACTTTACGGCGTAGGTTATTAAATCTCTGATGCCCTCGTCATCCTCCACACAAAAGATTGAGTTCATTTAGATACCTCCCACTGTCAGGCGCTATTCCGAGTCCGACGAAACGGAAAACGGCAGCGCGTATTTTTTACTGTACGAAACGCATAGCTCCTTATATTCATTGTCGTTTCGTCTTTGACTCATAACATTGTGTATATCATAATTTTCATCGTTCAGCTCGATAATCGCCGCGGCAACATTGGCGCAGTGATCCGAAATTTTTTCGAGCGCGGTGATGTAATCGGTGAATACAAAGCCCTGGTTTACACTGCATCTTCCCTCCTGCATACGCTTTATATGACGGCTCTTAAGCTCGTTTCTGAGCCTGTCTATAACGTCCTCAAGCGGCTCAACCTTGTACGCCATTTGAACATCGTTGTTTGAAAACGCGCTGATTGTAAGGTCGATTATCTCTCCGACGGCGTTTACCATTATCGTGATTTCCTGTCTTGCCTTAGCCGAAAAATGCACGTCCTTATCGCGCTTTTCGCGGGCGGTAAACACAAGGTCGGTTGTGTAGTCCGTCATTTTCTCAAAATCGGATATTGCGTGGAGCAATATCGACACCTTTTGAGAATCCGTCATATTCAGATTCTGAGCCGAAAGCTTTACGAGATACGCTCCCAAAGCGTCCTCGTATTCGTCAGCCGCGTCCTCGTTTTCTATAATTTGCTTATCGAGCTTTTCGGAATATTTCGCCACGCATTCCTGCGCGAGAGTGAAGCTGTCCTTAACCATGTACGCCATGTTCGTGACAAGATTTTCGCACTGCTCGACCGCGAACGACGGCGAACGCAAAAATCTGTCGTCCAGAATCGAAAACGCGTTCTTTTCCGCGCCCTCTCTTATGGTGAAGCGCACAAGCTTTTCGATATACTTTGTAAACGGCAAAAGCACTATGGTCGATACAACATTGAAAAGAGTATGAATTACGGCTATTGCAAACGGCGTTATCGCGTCGTCTATAAATGTAAAGCTTATAAACAGCCGCAGTCCGTAGAACACAATCAAGAACAGCACGGCGCTTATAATTTTGATATACAAATTCGCCACCGCCGCGCGTTTCGCGTTTTTGCTTGTTCCGATACACGAGATAATCGCCGTGACGCAGGTGCCGATATTTTCGCCCAAAATAATGGGTATCGCGGTGCCGAATGTGATTCCGCCCGTCATACTGAGTGCCTGGAGTATACCGACCGACGCCGACGAGGACTGGATTATAGCCGTTATAACCGCGCCGACAAGCAATCCCAAAATCGGATTTGAGAACATAACAAGCATACTTGTAAACGCCTCGGAATCCTTAAGACCCGAAACGGCGTTGGACATGGTTTCCATACCGAACATAAGCACCGAAAAGCCTATCAATATGCTTCCCACATTGCGCTTTTTATCGCTCTTTGTCGCCATAATAAGGATTATGCCTATAAGCGCGAGAATAGGCGTGAAGTTCTCCGGCTCGGCTATTTTTACCCAAAAGCTGTCGCCCTGTATGCCCGACAAGCTCAAAATCCACGCCGTGACGGTGGTACCGATATTGGCGCCCATCATTACACCGATTGATTGGGTTAATTTCATTATGCCGGAATTGACAAATCCGACAATCATAACCGTTGTCGTCGACGACGATTGTATAACCGCCGTTACCACTGCTCCGAGCAATACTCCCATCAATTTGTTTGACGTCAGCTTTTCAAGTATTACCTCCAGCTTGCCTCCCGCCAGCTTTTTCAAGCCGTCGCCCATAACATTCATTCCGTAAAGGAACATCGCAAGACCGCCGACCAGGCTCAATACTCCGAAAATATCCATAATAATTTTACCTCTCATTTGTGAATTTGGCAAGAATTTTATCGTAAATAATACGTAAATATTATATAAAATTTATGTAAAATTGTATTCCAGCCTATCTTAAATTTATGTAAAATTTTTTTAAAATGCTCCATTTCTCGATTAAATCCTCAAGACGGAACGCGGCGTTCGCCGGACTTGTGGACGGGAGCTTTACGGCGTTTTTATCGGGATTGTATCTTTTAAACAGGGTGTAAGCCGTGTTTCCGTTTGTAAAAATCGACTTTACATTTGAATTTACAAGAATTTTACTTAAATCATTCGGCGTGACGTTTTTTATGGAGCTGTCCGAGGAGCCGCTTATATCGCAGCTTTTGATTACGTCCCAGACCGCTATTTTGTTTCTGAGCAAAAACGCTTTCTTTTCGTCGATTGTCACAGGACATTCCTCGCCCATAACCGCCGAAACAACTTTCCAAAACCTGTTTTGCGGGTGTCCGTAAAAGAAATTTGTCTCGCGCGATTTCACCGACGGAAAGCTGCCGAGAATAAGTATTTCCGAATCCGCGTCGAATACCGGCTCTATTGTGTGAAATTCCATTTTAACCCCTCCCTTTTGTTATTTTACCAAAAAACGATGTGATTTAAAAGTGTTTTTTT
>JAJQAT010000066.1 GCA_021203665.1 Bacillota bacterium | reverse complement strand
AATGAAAAACTATTAAATTTTTCTAAAAAACAGTGTTAAAATCAAAATAAGTGGGTTATAATAGAGTAAATAATGGGTTATTATGCCTATATCATACAAAAGGACGGGATAGAAGCAATGCTGAAAAGTATGACCGGATACGGAAGAAGAGAAACCGTGACAGACGGAAAGAAAATACTTGTTGAGGTTAAATCTGTAAATCACAGATATTCCGATTACAACATAAAGGATCAAAGACATCTGGGATTTCTCGAGGACAAAATCAGAAAGCACGTTTCTTCTTATATAACGCGCGGCAAGGTGGACGTGTACCTCAACGTCGAGAATTACGACACCGCCGAAAAGGAGATAACGCTGAACAGAGAATTTGCGAAAAATTACATAGACGCGCTGTATTGCCTGCGGGACGAGTTCGGACTTAAGGACGACATAACGGTGTCCGCGGTGGCAAAGAATCCCGATGTTTTCAAAACCGAGCGTCCGGAGGAGGACGAGGAGCAGCTTTGGAACACCGTGAGGGGCGTTCTTGACGGCGCGCTTGCGGACTTCGTTGCGATGCGCGAGCGCGAGGGCGGGAGAATACAGGCCGATCTTTGCGAAAGAATAGAATATATGCGCACTCTTGTGCAAAAAATCGAGGAACGCTCACCCCGGACCGTGAGCGAGTACAGTGCCAAGCTGTACGAGAAGATAAAGGAGGTTCTTGACGGCAGGGATATAGACGAGGGAAGAATACTTACCGAGGTCGCGATATATGCCGACAAGGTCGCCGTAAACGAGGAAACCGTAAGGCTCTCAAGCCACTTTGCCGAGTTTGACACCATTATCAATAGCGGCGAGCCGGCGGGCAGAAAGCTTGATTTCCTTATCCAGGAGATAAACCGCGAGGTCAACACAATAGGCTCCAAGGCGAGCGATATAGATATTGCGAAAATCGTCGTCACGCTCAAGGGCGAGATAGAGAAGCTGCGCGAGCAGGTACAAAATATAGAATAGCGGGTGAAAAGATGAAGCTTATAAACATAGGTTTTGGAAATATGGTGAACGCCGAGCGCGTTGTTGCCGTTGTAAGTCCGGAATCCGCGCCGATAAAACGAATCATGCGCGACGCGGAGGATAAGGGCAACCTTATAAACGCCACCTACGGCAGACGCACAAGAGCGGTTATAGTAACCGACAGCGACCATATAATATTGTCCGCACTGCAAACGGAAACCGTGGCGGGCAGACTTGGCGGAGAAGCAAACGAGGAGGCTGTAAAAAACGATGAGTAGAGGTATATTGTTTGTCATGTCGGGACCGTCCGGCACAGGCAAGGGAACCATATGCGAAAGGCTCCTTGAAAATAAGGAAAACGATATATTCCTGTCTGTGTCGTCAACGACGAGGGAAATCCGAAAGAATGAAATCGACGGAGTGACATATAATTACACAACAGAGGATAATTTCAAAAGGATGATAGAAAACGGCGAAATGCTTGAATACGCGGTCTACAGCGGAAATTATTACGGCACGCCAAAGAAAACGGTGGAGGATATGCTTGAAAAGGGCAAAAATGTCCTGCTTGAAATCGAGCCGCAGGGTGCGCTTAAGGTAAAGGAAAGGATGCCCGACGCGGAGCTTATGTTCATTGTGCCGCCGTCGATGAGGGAGCTGAAAAAAAGGCTTGAGGAGCGCGGGCGCGAGAGCGCGGAGCAAATCGCCGAGCGGCTTGAGGCGGCAAAGTGGGAATTTACCCAGTCGCCAAAATATAACAGCGTGTTCGTAAACGACGACCTTGACGCCTGTGTGCGCGAGGTTGAACAGGCTATGCGCGATAAGGCGCGAAGCCGCGCACTTGTGGAAAAATTATTAACCGAGGAATATTAATAAACGGAGGAATTTTATTATGATGATCAAACCGGGAATCACAGAGCTTTCAAAATGTGTTGACAGCCGCTACACGCTTGTTTCAATGGCGGCGAAGCGCGCGAGAATGATAGGCAAGGAGCGCATGGAGGACAGCGAGGCATACGGAAATGAGAAATCCGTAACAGTTGCCGCCGATGAGATAGCGTCGGGCAAGGTCGGCTATATCCGCTCCGAGGCGGTCGAAAAGGCGGGAGAATGGGAAAGAGAAAAGGCGGCGGCTATAATGTCCCTCGCCGAATCCGAGCGCGAGGCGGCGGAAGCGCAGGCGGAAGAGCCGGAGGAAGAAACCGCCGAGGATGAGCAAATAACAGAGGAAGACGCTGAATAGGTGAATAAAAATGATAGCAAAGGTTATTGTGGATTACAGGTCCAAGCAGGTTGATCGCTTGTTTGATTATCTTGTCCCGCCCGAGCTGGAGGATAAGCTTGAAACGGGCAGCCGCGTTCTTGTACCCTTTTCCGCCGGAAACAGAGAGGTGGAGGGCTTTTGCATGGGCTTTGCCGAAAAGAGCAAAAGCAAAAAAATCAAATCCATAATAAGAATTGCGAACGACACCGCCGGCTTTGACGCGGATATGCTGCCCTTGATAGAATGGATGCATAAAAAGTATCTCGCGCCGTATCTTGATATTATCCACACCATAGTACCCGCCGGAACGGCGGTAAAAAGCAGGGAATGGATAATCCTTTTGCACGGCGGCGGGGAACGAAGCGAAATCCGCGCGAAAATAACGCGGATTTTGTCCGAAAACGGCGGCGAAATGGAATACGGCGCGCTCAAAGACCTATGCGGCGAGGATATTCGCGCGCAGGTAAGCAATATGATAAAAAAGGGCGTACTGAAAAAGGAGTACCGCCAGTCCGTTGACATAAAGGATAAGCAAATCCGCTGTATACGCCTTACCGTAAATTCGGAGGAGGCGCACGCGGAGGCGGAAAGAATAGGTAAAAAAGCGCCGGTGCAGGCAAGAATGCTTGAATTTTTAAGCTCAAACGAGTATGTGTCCGTCGCGGATTTAAAACGCTTTACGGACGGCTCCTATAACGCGGTGTCGGCAATCGTGAGAAAGGGCTTTGCGGAATATATCGACGTTACCGTTGACAGGAACCCGTATAAAAACAGACAATTCAAAAAAACCGAAAAAATGACGCCCACACCCGAGCAGGAAAACGCGATAACGCGCATAACCGACTCGATAAAAACGGGCGAAAGCGAAACATATCTGCTCCACGGCGTGACGGGCAGCGGCAAAACCGAGGTTTTTATGCAGGCGATAGAATACGCCGTCTCAATCGGCAGGAGCGCGGTTATGCTTGTGCCGGAGATTTCCCTCACGCCGCAGATGGTGTCGCGGTTTATGTCGCGCTTCGGCGGCAGAGTGGCGATTTTCCACAGCGGCTTGTCGCTCGGCGAGCGTTACGACCAGTGGAAACGCATAAAGGACGGCGGCGCGGATATAGTAATAGGCGCGAGGAGCGCGGTGTTTACGCCGCTTAAAAATATAGGCATAATAATTATGGACGAGGAGCATTCGGACACGTATAAGTCCGATATGTCGCCCAGATACCGCGCCGCGGACGTTGCGATTTTCCGCGCGAAGCAGTCGGGAGCCGCCGTGGTGCTTGCCTCGGCAACGCCGTCGGTGGAAAGCTATTATAAGGCTAAAACCGGAGAATATACTCTCATAGAGATGAAATCGAGATACAACAGCAATAAAATGCCGGATATATCCGTAGTGGATATGCGCGGCGAGCTTGCGCGTGGAAATAAGAGTATGCTGTCCGGCACGCTCTACAGGGAGCTTTCAAAAAATTTACAGCGCGGCGAGCAAACGATACTGTTTCTGAACCGGCGCGGATTTTCCACATTTGTATCGTGCAGGTCATGCGGATATGTGCCGCAATGCCCGAACTGCAATATTTCGCTTACGTATCATAAATCCGAAAATGCCTTGAAATGCCATTACTGCGGCTTTACAAGACCGAATTACACATTGTGTCCCGAATGCGGCAGTAAGTACATACGCTATTTCGGCGCGGGCACTCAAAAGGTTGAGGACGAGATTAAGCGTTTGTTTCCGAACGCGTCAACGATACGCATGGATATGGACACCACCGGCAAAAAGCAGTCGCACGAAAAAATCCTGACCAAATTTGAAAAGGATAAAATAGATATTCTGATAGGCACGCAGATGGTCACAAAGGGACTTGACTTTGAAAACGTAACCCTTGTGGGCGTGATAACCGCGGACACAATGCTTAATATAAACGATTTCCGCAGCGGAGAACGCACCTTCGCAATGCTCGAGCAGGTATCGGGCAGAGCGGGACGCGGCAGCAGGGAGGGACGCGCCGTTATACAGACGTATACTCCCGAGCATGAGGCGGTAAGCCTTGTAAAATCGCATGATTATATATCCTTTTACAACAGCGAAATAGAGGAGCGCCGCTTGATGTGGTACCCGCCGTTTTGCAGTATAATAAGCGTGCTGTTTCAGGGACCGTCCGAAACGCTTGTGCCGCAGACGGCAAAATATTTTGTTAAGCAAATAGGCGATTTAAAGGCGCTTTCGCAAAAGATACAGGTTTTGGGACCGATACCGTCGTATTTGTCAAAAATAAAGAACAAATACAGATGGCAGATTATTTTTAAATGCGAGGACGACGACAGACTCGGCGAGGTCTTGAAAAAAGCCGAAACGCAATGCCGCGCCAATAAGATATATGAGGGTGTTTCTATAGTGATAGACAAATCGCCCGGCATGATATATTAGGGAGGAGAAAAATTAATGGCAATCAGAGTGGTAAGAAAAAAGGGCGACGAGGTTCTTTATAAGCCCTGCAAGCCGGTAAAGGACTTTGACAATAAGCTGCATATACTGCTTGACGATATGTATGAAACCATGAAAAAATACGACGGCGTGGGACTTGCCGCGCCGCAGGTCGGAATACTCAAGCGCGCCGTTGTTATAGACGTCGGCGGCGGCAAGGTAGAGCTTATAAATCCGGAAATAATAGAGGAAAGCGGAGAGCAGACCGGCAGCGAAGGGTGCCTGAGCGTGCCGGGAGTATACGGAGAGGTCACAAGACCGAATGACGTTACGGTAAAGGCACAGGACAGAAACGGAAAATGGTTTAAAATGACGGGCGAGGAGCTGCTTGCCCGCGCGATATGTCACGAAACGGAGCATCTTGAGGGAAAGCTCTTTCTTGACAGAGTAATAAAATTTATCGAATAGCGGAGAATAAGTATGAGAATTTTATTTATGGGAACGCCGGATTTTGCGGCGCTGACCCTTAAGGCTATGACAGACGCGAGGCTTGATATAGTCGGAGCCGTATCGCAGCCGGATAGACCCAAGGGCAGAGGCTATAAGCTTGTGCCTACGGAGGTAAAGGCGGCGGCATCAGAGGCGGGAATTAACGTTTACCAGCCTGAGAGCCTTAAAAACGGCGAATTAATGCCCGTTCTTGACGAGCTTAAACCCGACCTTATAGTTGTCGCGGCTTACGGCAGGATATTGCCCGATTATATAATAAATTACCCGAAATACGGCTGCGTAAACGTACACGCGTCGCTGCTGCCGAAATACAGGGGCGCCGCGCCGATTCAGAGAGCAATCATAAACGGCGACAAAATAACGGG
Organism: Bacillota bacterium; assembly: GCA_021203665.1. GTDB lineage: Bacteria > Bacillota > Clostridia > UBA1381 > UBA1381 > Hominilimicola. The sequence continues at coordinate 12,591 of JAJQAT010000066.1, read as the reverse complement.
CGTGACAACAATGAAAATGGACAGCGGACTTGACACGGGCGATATGCTTTTAAAGGCGGAAACCGAAATCGGCGAATACGAAACAGCCGAGGAGCTTTTTGACAGACTTGCCGAAATCGGCGGCAGACTGCTTATCGAAACGATAAAGGGACTTGAAAACGGCACCGTGACGCCTACCGCGCAAAATCACGCGGAGCATACATACGCGCCGATGATTACCCGCGAAACCGGAGTAATCGACTGGACAAAATCGGCAAGAGAAATATCAAAGCTGATATGCGGTATGTATTCGTGGCCCTTGGCAAGCACAAAATATAAGGATGGCATTTTGAAGATAACCGAGGCGCGCGTTTGCGCCGATGAGTCCGACGCGCCCGCGGGAACGATAATCGCGCTCGAAAAGGGCAAGGGACTTAAAATATCCTGCGGAGAGGGTACTCTTTATATCCGCGCCGCGCAGTTCCCGGGCAGCAAAAAGATGAACGTGGAGGACTACGCCAGAGGACATAAGATAGATATGGGATTGGTTTTAGGTTAGGAGGAAAATTATGCTTTACGGTTATTATTTGGACCCGACATATATTTTGGTTATAATAGCGTTTCTTCTTACGATGTTCGCCTCATTCGGCGTGAAATCGACATTTAACAAGTATAACAATGTACACAGCTCGCGCGGAATAACCGCGGCGGACGCCGCGAGAAAAATTCTTGACGCGAACGGACTTTACAATATAAGAATAGATAGAGTATCCGGAGAGCTTACGGACCATTTCAGTCCGAAGGAAAGCGTGATAAGATTATCGGATTCCACATATAATTCCACATCGGTAGCCGCCATAGGCGTGGCGGCGCACGAGTGCGGACACGCGGTTCAGCATCAGGTGGGTTATGTTCCGATAAGAGTAAGAAACAGCATAGTGCCGGTTGTAAACGTATGCAACACGCTCGCGATGCCGTTGTTTTTGATAGGATTGATACTCGGAATAGGAAACCTCGCAATGGCTGGCGCGATTCTTTTCGGCGCGGTATTGGTATTTCAGCTTGTGACGCTGCCCACGGAGATAAACGCGTCAAGACGAGCCATGAAAACTCTTGAGAGTATGTATTTGTTGGAGGGCGACGAGCTTAAAGGCGCGAGAAAAACGCTTACCGCCGCGGCTATGACCTACGTTGCGGCTGTCGCCGCGTCGGCATTGCAGCTTTTAAGACTTCTTATGCTGGCGAACCGCAGGAGAGATTAATGATAAACACAAGAGAAATCGCCATGAAGATTATATACGACGTTGAGTTTAACGGCGCGTATTCCAATATGGCGTTAAAAAAGGCATTGAGCAATTATGATTTGCCGAGCCGCGACAGGGCGTTTATAACAGCTCTTGTATACGGCGTAATCGACAAAAAAATTACGCTCGATTATGTGATAGAAAAGCATTCCAAGCTGAAATTAAAGAAAATATCGAAATATATTCTTATCATTTTAAGAATGGGAATATATCAGCTTATCTTTACGGACAAGGTGCCGCAAAGCGCCGCCGTAAACGAAAGCGTAAAGCTTGCCAAAAGGTACGGTCACGGCGCGTCGGCGGGATTTGTAAACGGCGTTTTGAGAAGCGCGGCAAGGACGGATATTGAATATCCGTCGGATAAAAACGAATATTTATCCGTTAAATACTCCTTTCCGCCGCGTCTTTGCGAAAAATGGACAAGGGATTTCGGGTATGAGTTTACAAGGGATTTGCTTGCGGCGTTTTCGCGTGAGCCAAGGCTCAATATCCGCCCGAACACTCTAAAAACAACAGCGGAGGAGCTTGCGCAAAAAATGACCGATAAGGGAATAAATGCCCGTGTATATGAGGATTATATTATATCCGACGGCTATGACATAGCCTCCGACGAGCTTTATATAAACGGTTACTATACCGTGCAGGACGCCGCGGCCATGCAGGCGGCGAAAATACTCGCGCCCAAGGCGGGCGAAACGGTGATAGATATGTGCGCCGCGCCGGGAGGCAAAACCACCCATATGGCGGAGCTGATGAGAAATACCGGCAAAATTTACGCGTTTGACGTGCATGAGCACAAGATTGATCTTATAAGGAAAAACGCCGAAAGGCTCGGAATAACCGTAATCGAGCCTATCCTTTCCGACGGCACCGAGGCGAACAGCGAATGCTTCGGCATAGCTGACAAGATTTTGTGCGACGTTCCATGCTCGGGCTTCGGAATAGTAAGGCGAAAGCCGGAAATAAAATATAACAGAGCGGAAAACGGCGGCATAAGTGAAATTCAGCGGACAATACTCGATAATGCCGCGCTGTATCTCAAGGAAGACGGAGAAATTGTATATTCCACCTGCACGATAGAAAAGGAAGAAAACGAGGCTGTCACTGACGGCTTTTTGGCGGATAACAAGGACTTTGAAAAGCTGTACGAAAAGACCTTTTATCCGCATATAGATAATACCGACGGATTTTACATCTGTAAAATGAAAAGGATTTAGCTGATGATTGATTTAAAGGATTTTGAATATGACGAGCTGATACAATATCTTCAATCCATAGGCGAAAAGAAATTCCGCGCGGAGCAGATTTTTTCGTGGCTGCACAAGGGAGCGGAAAGCTATGACGAAATGACGAACATTTCAAAGGCTACGCGGGAAAAGCTTGAAAGGGAAACATATATATCCGCGCTTAAAATACGCGAAAAATATGTTTCAAGCATAGACGGCACCGTAAAATATCTTTTTGAGCTGCCGGACGGCAACTGCATAGAAAGCGTGGTTATGCGCTATCATCACGGACTTACGATATGTATATCCAGCCAGGTGGGCTGCAAAATGGGCTGCCGCTTCTGCGCGTCAACGATAGGCGGGCTTTACAGAAACCTAACCGCCGGCGAGATACTCAATCAGGTCATATTCGCCCAAAAGGACATAGGCGAGAGGATAAGCAATATCGTTATGATGGGCATAGGCGAGCCGCTTGATAATTATGACAATGTGATAAAATTTCTGCATAACGTAAACAATGAAAAGGGACTTAACATAGGCTTAAGACATATATCCCTATCCACCTGCGGAGTGGTGCCGGGGATATACCGCCTCGCGGACGAGATGCTGCCGATAACGCTTACAATATCTCTGCACGCGCCCAATGACGCGGTAAGGAATACCATTATGCCGGTGAATCATAAATATAATATAGAGGAGCTTTTAAAGGCGTGCCGGACGTATGTCGATAAGACAAAAAGGCGCATAAGCTTTGAATATTCCCTTATTCACGGCGTAAACGACAGCATGGAAAACGCATTTGAGCTGGCGGAGCTTATACGGGATTTGCACGGTCATGTGAATCTGATACCGGTAAACAAGGTTGAGGAAAGGAATTTTGAAAAGGGCAGCAGCGCGGATATACGCGCGTTTCGGGATAAATTGACGTCGCTCGGCATAAACGCCACCGTAAGACGCGAGCTCGGAGCGGATATATCCGCTTCCTGTGGACAACTGAGGAAAAAAGTGATACAATGTTAGAGGAATAAATAAAAACAAGCGAAATGAGGTGATTTTCGATATGCAATTTGGTGCGGTTACCGATATAGGGATGCGCAGAAGAATAAACGAGGACAGCTACTGTATAAACAACAGCGAGGCGTTTCCGTATGCCATGGTTGCCGACGGAATGGGCGGACACCAGGCGGGTGAAGTCGCCAGTATGATGGTTGTCGATATAGTGAACAACCATCTGAAGAAAAATCTTGACGAATCTCTTGACTATGTCGAGGCGGGCGAAACCGTGAGACAGGCGTTTATATCAGCGAACAGTATCATATACAATTACGCGAAAAATCATTACAAAATAATGGGAATGGGTACTACAGCGACTTTTGCGATGATTTATCAAAACAAGGTAATAACGGCGCACGTAGGCGATTCGAGAGCGTATATGATAGGCGATGATATACGGCAGATAACAAAGGACCATTCCTATGTGCAGGAGCTTGTGTCAAGAGGAGAAATAAGCCCCGAAATGGCAAAAAATCACCCTAAAAAGAACTACATAACACGAGCCATGGGCGCGGAGGACACCGTAAAGGTGGATATATCCATTAAGCCGTACAACGGCGAGATTATAGTCTTATGCAGCGACGGTCTCACCAATTTTGTCGAGGACAACGAGATAATGGAATATATCAAAGGAGAAAAGAGCCTTCAGGAGGGCGCTGAAAAGCTTGTCGCGCTTGCAAATTCGAGGGGCGGCGGAGATAATATAACTATTGTTGCTGTAGAAAGGGAGAAATGCGATAATGAACATAGATAATTTAGTTGGAATGACGCTTGGAAACAGGTATGATATGCTTGAAAAAATAGGCACCGGCGGTATGGCGACCGTATATAAGGCAAAGGACACCCTGCTTAACCGCTTTGTCGCGATAAAGATACTCCGCGATTCTCTTGAGGACGAGAAAAACGTTGTGTCTAACTTTATAAAGGAGGCGCAGTCGTCGGCGAGCCTTGTGCATAATAATATAGTGTCCGTTTACGATGTGGGCGAGGAGGACGGACTTAATTACATGGTTATGGAATATGTAGACGGCATAACGCTTAAGGAATACATAAAGCAAAAGGGCGCGCTGCCGTGGCAGGAGGCGTGTGATTTTGCCATCCAGATAGCGCAGGGCATCAGCGAGGCGCATTCCATAAATATTATACACCGCGATATTAAGCCGCAGAATATCCTTATGACAAAGGATAAGACGCTAAAGGTAACGGATTTCGGCATAGCGAGAGCGGTCGCGGGAGAAACCACGGTTGTGGGCGGCAGCGCGCTCGGCAGCGTGCATTACATTTCACCCGAGCAGGCGCGCGGCGGCTTTACCGACGCCAGAAGCGACATATATTCACTCGGTGTGGTAATGTATGAAATGCTCACCGGCAAGGTTCCCTTTGACGGCGACAGCGCCGTGAGCGTCGCGCTTATGCACCTTGAAAAGGAGCCGGTAAACGTAAAATGCGTCAATATGGATATACCCACAGACCTTGCTTACGTCACGATGAAGGCTATATCAAAGGAGCAGAGAGCGCGCTACCAGGACGTGCAGGAGCTTGTGAACGATTTGCACGCCGTTTTGGCGGACGAGCCGCTGCCGAGCCGCGAGGAAATGTATAAGAGGACCATGCAGGAGCAGGATGACGCCGACGCGGATGACGGCTTTGACGGCGAGGATATTGACGTTCCGGAAATTATGGACAGGGACGAGGACGAGGAAATTCAGCCGCGCGGACGCTCAAAGCGCAAAAAGGAAGTCAAGAAAAAGAACAAGAACCAGAAAAAAGAGGACAGAATCGCGTCTGTTCTCGCGATTTCCACGGTGGCTGTGATACTGCTTGTGGCATTGGGAGCGTTTTTCATTGTAAATATGAGCAAGGAATCCGTGGTTCCGGACTTAACAAACATGACAATCGAGGAGGCGAAAGCCGCCGCCGAGGAAGCGGGACTTAACATCGCCGACGAGATAGAATATTCCCTTTCGGACACGGTCGAGGAAAATTGCGTAATTTACCAGGATCCCGAGGCTAAAAAGGTTGTTAAAAAGAACAGCGATATAAAGCTTATCGTGTCGATAGGCTCATCCGGCGGAGATATATCCGCGCCGGACGTTGTGGGTATGTCGTTTGACGACGCCGTTGTCGCAATTATAGAGGCGGGCTTGAATTACACCTTTAAGGAGGAATACTCCGACGAGGTTGAGGCGGGATATATTATCCGTCAAACACCGCTCGGCGGAACCAAGCTTGACGCGGACGACAGCATAAACCTTCACGTAAGCAAGGGCAAGGAGGAGGAAGACGTCGAGGCGACAGCCGCGGCGGAAAAGGTATCCGTGCCGAGCATCATAGGACTTGACAGAGAGCAGGCGGAGGCAACGCTAAAGGCTAACGGACTGAATTTGGGAAGCGTTTCGAGGGGCGAGTCAACCGCGCCCGAGGGCACCGTAATATCCCAAAGTCCCGAGCTTGGCAAAACCGCGGTAAAGGGCTCGTTTGTAAGCATTGTTCTTTCAAGAGGACAGGTTGAGGAACAGACTGAGGAACAGGTTGAGGAAACAGACACCTCATCCGAAACCGCCGCAGAGGAGCAAAGCACCACCACCGACACGTCGGACGACACAAGCTCAAGCTACGGCGGCGATACGGACACATCGTCATCAGAGAGCGCGACCGCGACGAGAACCTTTACGGTTAAGATACCCGACACCGCCAACGACACCGTTGACGTTGAAATAGTCGTGAACGGGCGGTCAATCTATAACGCGACCCACTCAAAGGACGAGGGTACCGTTTCGATAGACATAACCGGCTCCGGCACAGCCGAGGTTCAGGCGTATATAGACGGCAGCAAGGTCAGCGACAAAACTATAAATTTCAGTGATTAGAGGTTAATATGCTTGGAACCATAATAAAGGGAATCGGAGGCTTTTACTATGTAAAGGCCTCCGGTACCGTATACGAATGCAAGGCGAGAGGAATATTCCGCAATCAAAAAATAACGCCGATGATAGGCGACAAGGCGGAAATAGAAATAAACGGAGATAAGGGCAGTATCACGAAAATATTGCCGCGCGCATCGTTCTTGATAAGGCCCCCTGTGGCAAATGTGGACACGATGATGCTTGTGGCTGCCGCCGCCGCTCCGGAGCCGAATTTGTTTGTTATAGACAAAATGCTTGTAAACGCGGAAATAAGCAATATAAGACCCGCGATATGTATAAACAAAACGGATATAAAGCCGCGTGAGGATATAGCGGAAATATATTCAAAGGCGGGCTACAGCGTGTTCGAGGTAAGCGCGGAAACAGAAACGGGAACGGAAGAGCTTACCGCCTACCTAAAGGACAAAACCACCGCGTTCGCCGGACTTTCGGGTGTGGGCAAATCCAGCCTGCTCAGCATTATAACGAAGGACAGCCTTGAAACAGGCAGTGTTTCCGAAAAGCTCCGCCGCGGAAAGCATACCACCCGCCACGTCGAGCTGTTTGAGCTTTCGGACGGAGGATTCGTGCTTGACACTCCGGGATTCAGCTCCCTTGAGGTAGAGGGAATAAAGGCGGAGGATTTGTGGAGGTATTTTCCGGAAATGGCGGATTCAGAGAATAAATGCCGTTTCAGAGGCTGCTCTCATATAAACGAGCCGGATTGCTTTGTAAAGGAAAAGCTTCAAAACGGCGAAATGGCGCCCTCGCGCTATGAAAGCTACAAGCAGATATACACTAAACTTAAAGCAGTAAAGGAATGGGATAAGAAATGATACTTGCACCGTCTATTTTGGCGGCGGACTTCGGAATACTTGCCGAGCAGATAAAAAAAGCGGAAAGCTCCGGAGCCGAGTGGCTGCATATAGATGTGATGGACGGGCATTTTGTACCGAACATGTCGTTCGCTATGCCCGTGATAAAATCGATACGAAAATATACGGATATGTTTTTTGACGTGCATCTGATGATAACGGAGCCGGAAAGATACATAGACGCGTTTATAGACTCCGGCGCGGACGGAATCACGTTTCATATAGAGGCGGCGGAAAATCCGTCGCGCTGTATAGAGCTTATCAAAAGCCGCGGCAAACGCGCCGGCATTTCAATAAAACCCGCCACGCCCGTATCGGAGATAGAGGAATATCTTGACAAGGTTGATATGGTGCTTGTGATGAGCGTCGAGCCCGGCTACGGCGGTCAGACTTACATGAACGGCGTAAACGATAAAATAAGATACATACGCGAAAAAATGGGCGGCGGCTTTGATATTGAGGTTGACGGCGGCATAACCGCCGATAATATAGACACGGCGTTAAACGCCGGCGCGAACGTCATAGTGGCGGGCACGGCGGTATTTAGCGGTGATATAGAGGAATCTGTAAAAAAACTGTTGAGATAACGTGAAAAACAGGCGGAACGGAGAAACGGCATGAGAGCGGTAATAATCGGCAACGGAGACATAAAGGATTACGGATATATAAAAAGCAAGATTAAAAGTACGGATTTTATAATCTGCGCGGACGGCGGCTATAATCACGCGGTAAACATGGGAATAGACGCGGATGTGCTTATAGGCGATTTTGACTCGGCGTCCGGCATAGAGGGCGCGCAAAACAAAATAGAATATCCGACCCGCAAGGACTATACCGACGGCGAGCTTGCCGTGGATTACGCGCTTAATCACGGGTACGACGATATTGTCCTTATCGCGATGACGGGCGACCGCCTCGACCATACAATGGCGGATATACTTTTGCTTGACAAATGCCCCAAGGGCGTTTTGACAGACGACAACAACGAAATCTATCTTGCAAGGGACACGCTTACCGTTGAGGGCAAAAGGGGACAAACGCTGTCAATCATTCCGATAAACGGCGACGCCGAGGGCGTGACGACAAGCGGACTTGAATACCCGCTTGCGGATGAAACGCTGTATTTCGGCGCGAGCCGCGGCGTAAGCAATGTTATGACGGATGAAAAATGTGAAATTAAAATAAAAAAAGGAAAAGCATTGGTAATAAAGGTGGAGAGAGTATGAATGAGAATATGATATATCTTGATAACGCGTCAACAACGCGCCCGTCCGAGGCGGCTGTACAGGCAATGCTTAAGGCGGCGCAGTGCTTCGGAAATCCGTCGTCGCTGCACGGATTGGGACTTGAGGCGGAAAAGCTTGTCGAGGAGAGCAGGAAAGCGATAGCCGATAAGCTCGGAGTGGAAAGCAAAAATATTTTGTTTACCTCCGGCGGCACCGAGGCGAACAATACCGCTATTTTCGGCGTTGCGAACGCGCGCCACAAAATAGGCAAAAAGCTTGTTACAAGCACAATAGAGCATCCGTCCGTTTTGGAAGCGTTTCGGCATCTTGAAAGCGAGGGCTTTACGGTTGAATACATAGACGCAGACCGCGACGGTCTTCTCGACCTTGATATGCTTTACGATTTCCTTGACGAGGAAACCACCCTGGTTAGCATTATGCACGTGAACAACGAAACGGGCGTTATACAGCCTATGGAAAAGATAAGGGAAATAATAACGGAGAAAGCTCCTTACGCGCATTTTCACACGGACTGCGTGCAGTCGTTCGGAAAAATCGAGGTAAACCCCAAAAGGTTAGGCGCGGATATGGTGACTGTAAGCAGTCATAAAATACACGGCTTTAAGGGTACCGGAGCGCTTTACGTTTCCGACGCGCGTATGCTGCGCCCGATTCTTTTCGGAGGAGAACAGCAGGGCGAGCTAAGACCCGGCACGGAGAACGTCGCAGGAATACTCGCGTTCGCGGCAGCCGCGCGCGAGGCAATAAGCGATAATTCCAAGATTATTTCGCTGCGCTCAAAAATGAGAGAGCGTCTTTTAAGAATACCCGACACAATAATAAACGGCAGCGACGCGCATAATTCCGGCAGCGTGCTTAACGTATCGTTTTTGGGCATAAAGGCGGAAATACTTCTGCACGCGCTTGAGGCAAAGGGCGTGTACGTGTCCACCGGCTCAGCCTGCTCAAGCCACAGACCGCAGCCGAGCCACGTCCTGACGGCAATGGGACTTGACAAAAAGGCAATCGAGGGCGCGATAAGAATAAGCTTCGATTATACCACAACCGAGGAGGAGGTCATGCGCGCGGCGGAAATCATAGAGGAGGAGGTTGCCTCCGTAAGGAGATATATGTAAATGAAAGAGATAATTCTTGCAAAATACGGAGAAATAATTTTAAAGGGCGGAAACCGTCCGAGATTTGAGAATATTTTGCTTAACAATATAAGAAACTCACTCAAAAACGTGGCTAAAACAAGCATAAGGCTCGCGCAGGCGACGGTTTATGTGGATGTTGAGGACGAGGGCAAAACGGACATTGTAATGGACAGACTGGCTAAAATATTTGGAATAGTGTCTGTAACAAGAGCCGCCGTATGCGAAAAGAATATTGAGGATATAAAGGCAAGGGCAAAGGAATATTTAAAAAAGGATTTCGGCAGCGGCACAAAATTCAAGGTCGAGGCAAAGCGCTCGGATAAGCAATTCCCGTACACCTCGCCGCAAATATGCGCGGAGGTCGGCGGCTGCCTTGACGACGAGTACCCCGAAATAATCGTGGATGTGCATAATCCGGACGTCACGGTAAAGGTGGAGGTAAGAGATTTCGCGGCTTACGTTTACGCCGAGGAAAACAAAATACAGGGACAGGGCGGTATGCCGATAGGCACCGGCTCAAAGGCGACGCTGCTCCTTTCCGGAGGAATAGACAGTCCCGTGGCGGGACATATGATTTCAAAGCGCGGAGTTGAGATAGACGCGGTAAACTTTTTCTCGTTCCCGTTCACAAGCGACAGGGCAAAGGAAAAGGTCATAGAGCTCGCCGGAATATTGGCGCGGTACACCTCAAAAATAAATCTGTACATCGTGCCGTTTACCGAGATACAGCTGCAAATCCGCGATAAATGCCCCGAGGAGCATATGACGCTCGTTATGCGCCGCTTTATGATGCGGATAGCTGAAAGAATAGCGCGCAGGAATAAGTCCTTGGCACTAATCACCGGCGAGAGTGTGGGACAGGTGGCAAGCCAAACCCTTGCCGCGCTTGATGTCACAAATTCCGCGGTGGATATGCCGGTATTGCAGCCGCTTATCGGTATGGACAAGATTGAAATAATCGACCGCGCGCACGAGATAGGCACGTATGAGACCTCCATACTTCCGTATGAGGATTGCTGTACGGTATTCACGCCGAAGCACCCGACCACAAATCCGAGGCGCGAGAACATAGAAAAATCCGAGAGCAGGCTTGACGGCGAAACGCTTATAGAGGCGGCTCTTGCGGGTGTTGAAAAAATAGAGGTTTATCCGAGCTGAGGGGATGATTGAATGAAAGCGGATGTAAACGGCTTGAATGAGGATGTCGTAAGGCTCCTTATCGCTAAGAAAATGACAATATCCGCGGCGGAAAGCTGCACCGGCGGACTTTTTGCCGCGCTTATAACGGATGTTCCGGGCGCGTCGGACGTTTTAAACGAGAGCTTCGTGACCTATGCCAATTCGGCGAAGATGAAATATCTCGACGTCAAAGCGGACACGCTGAAAGAGCACGGTGCGGTAAGCCGCGAAACGGCTTATGAAATGGCACTGGGACTGCAAAAGCGCACCGGAGCGGACGTAACCGTCGGCATAACGGGTATAGCCGGACCGGGCGGCGGCACGGCGGAAAAGCCCGTCGGACTTGTTTACGCGGGAATATATATAGGCGGCGAGGTTGAGGTTTTGGAAATGCGCCATGACGGTACGCGCGAAAGAGTACGCGAAAAAACGTGCCGAGAGGTGTTTAATCACATCAAAAGCAGGATTTCAGTCCGATAAATCGTACCGAACGCGCCGCAGAAATTAAAAATGCTTGCAAAAGGCGGACATATAATATATAAATTAATCAATAAGATTTGAAAAAGGAGAAAAAAGATGGCGAAAGAAAAAGACAAATCAAAACCGCAGGCGGTGAAGATGACGTATTCCGAGGAAAAGAAAAAGGCTTTAAAATCCGTGTTTAACGCTATAGAAAAGGAGTACGGCGCGGGCAGTATTATGAAGCTCGGAAACGCGAGCGTTCAAAACGTCGAGGTTATCCCGACAGGCTCGCTTAATCTCGATATGGCATTGGGCGTAGGCGGACTTCCGCGCGGCAGAGTCATTGAGATTTACGGCCCCGAATCATCGGGTAAAACGACAGTCGCGCTGCACGTTGTCGCGGAGGCTCAGAAAATGGGCGGAGAAGCGGCGTTTATCGACGCGGAGCACGCGCTTGACCCCGTGTACGCGAAAAACCTCGGAGTGGACATAGACAACCTAATCGTGTCTCAGCCGGACACCGGCGAGCAGGCGTTGAACATAGCGGAGGCTCTTGTGCGAAGCGGCGCGCTTGACGTAATCGTTATCGACTCCGTAGCGGCGCTTGTGCCGAAGGCGGAAATAGAGGGCGAAATGGGCGACAGCCACGTCGGACTTTTGGCAAGGCTTATGTCGCAGGCATTAAGAAAGCTTACGGCGGCTATTTCACATACCGGCACCGTTGTTATTTTCATCAACCAGCTCAGAGAAAAGGTGGGCGTAATGTACGGAAATCCGGAAACAACCCCCGGTGGACGCGCCCTTAAATTCTTCGCGTCTGTAAGACTTGACGTCAGACGCTCCGATGTTATAAAGAACGGCACCGAAATTGTCGGCAACAAAACCAGGGTAAAGGTTGTAAAGAACAAGGTCGCGCCGCCGTTTAAGACAGCCGAATTTGATATTCTGTACGGCGAGGGAATTTCCAAGGAGGGCAATATCCTCGATTACGCCGTTGAAAACGACATTATCAAGAAATCCGGCGCGTGGTTCAGCTATAACGGTGAGAAGATAGGTCAGGGACGCGACAATGTAAGAAAATACATGGTTGAAAACAAGGAATTTACCGCCGAGATAGAAAGACAGGTGCGCGAGCTTTTGTCAAAGGGACAAATGCACGAGGCGATTGTATCCGAGGATGACGATGCCGAAGCCGCGCCCGCGGAGGAAACGGAAGAATAATCA
>JAJQAT010000131.1 GCA_021203665.1 Bacillota bacterium | reverse complement strand
ATGCAAAAGTGTCAGACTACAAAGGTATAGCCTGACACTTTTGTCTACAGTCTGATATCCCGCCGTTTATGCGGCGGGATATTGCTGTAAATACGGCGAAATGAAATAGGTCTGTTCGGGTAATGTCTATCCCGAACAGACCTTGCTGTATTGCGTATTCGACCTTATATATCAAGCTTGTTTAAAATCAGCTCGTTCATTTCATCGTATGAGTTCCACACGGTTTTTGGCACAAGACCAATTCTTACCGCCATTTTCTTTATAACGTCATACAAATCCGCGCCGCTCATGTCTATCTGCCTTTGTATCAAATCATCGCCGACGGAAATTATTGTGTGCGCGGCGGGATTGCGGAGAGTGTATTCCGCTTTCCTTATCACATTTGCGTATTTTTTAATTTTTTCATCATCGGACATCTCACTGATAACCGGCTCAAGCTGCGCGGTTGACCATTCGATCTCGCGGAATCCGCCTCTTTTGACAAATTCATTATCCAAAATATTTAATATTTCAAGTCCCTTGTCGGTTTGACGCAAAATTTCCTCGGACAAAATAAAATGTCCGTTTACTTTTGCGCAATAATTCTCAATATCGTTGCCGACTGCGGTTTGGAACGCGGTTCTCATAAGCTCCGACGCCGCGGGAGTTATTCCGCGTATGAATCCGAGATAATCATGCTGCTTAAGCATTATGCCCAGCCGCAGGAGGTATTCGGTTATATCCCGCTTTTTATCGTCCTTTACCGGAATAATACTAATATCCGTTCCCTTAAGTGCCTTGACAACGCCGACGTAATCAAGCTTCGCTCTTGCCTCCGCGGCGTTTATGAGCTTTACCGCGTCGGGATGCAAATACTCCTCTATTTCCTCCACCATTATCCGCGCCGCGCTGTAATCATACGCCGCAACCAACCGCCGCACATTTTCCTTTTTAATTTTCACAAGAAAGCGCGGACTGTCTATAATGGTTGTTCTGTCTGTGAAATTAGGCTCGTTGTCTTGATTAAGCTCCCATTGCAGCTCCTTGTCGTATCCCTCATCCGAATCCCTGTCATGCACGGGCGCGTTATGCCCGCTTGAAACCTGCACGGCGTTAATTTTTCGGTTCGACATTGCCGCGATAACGACATACGCGCTCTTCATCGCAGGAGTTCCGGAGGACGCGTTCACATATATTTCCGCGTCGGGATACTGCTCCTCGATTTCGGATAAAATCCCCTCAAAATCGTTGTAAAAGGTGTCAAAAAGCTGAACCTCCGCAAGCTTTGAACGCTCTATTTTTACCGTTTCAAATTTATGCCCGAGCTTTTCCCCGAGCCGCTCTATTGCCCATGTGTAGCGTTGGTCTTTGTTTTCGTATTCGAGCATTTTTTGCGAAAAATATAGATACACACGGTCCGGCTTGTACACCCGACAGCAATGCAGCATAGGTCCGTCAAGCATACGCTTTATAGGGTCGCTTCCGCCTATGGCGGAGAAAAGTATTCTCATATCGGTCCTCCCGTACAATTTCAAATTTATATAATTATAACCTCGTCAATTTTGGTGACATCATTCTTGCCCCAAACCTTTACCTCGCCGTTTCCGCTTATCCTGTACACGCGTACATTATCCTCCGGCTCAATATATCCGCCTATCTTCGACGTGAGGGATTTATATTTGCTTTTGCTAAGCTCTCCCTCGAAAACGGAACGCTGTACGCGCAGCGCGTATCTTTCAAGAAACTTGGCGAATTTATTTCTCCGCTTTGTGTTGAAAATGTCATAGCAAATTACAACGAAATATCTTTTTTCGCTCATTTCCTCGTTTGTTTCAAATTCAAATATATAATCGTTATTTTCATTCATGGCTGTCGGCTCCGTAGTTTCTATTTTATTATACCGCATTGATGTTGATTTTGCAATAAATTTTCACGCTCATCTTATGCGTATCGGCTCATATATATCAAACCGTTCGTTGTCCACGGCTTTCGCAAGCATTGACGCCTGTGTCCACAAGGCGCGCCTGAAGCTTTGACGCTCATTTGTGTAGGCAAGGTAGCTTGTGCTTGTCCTAAGCTTGCCCTCATATTTTTTCAAGAATATTTTAAGGGTTTTATCATCCAGAAAAACACCGTTGTTAGTTCTTGTAAATCCGTCTTTTTTCACCTCGTGACCGTTAATAAGGCTAAGCACCGTGGAATCCACAATTACGCTGCGCCACTCCTCCATCATATCGCTTGCCAATGTGGGATGACGCTCTCTGTCACGGTGCAGAAAGCCGGCGTATACGTTAAGTCTTTTGCCTTCAAGCACGCCGTAAATTTCATTCATAAGCATGGAGTAGCCCAAACTGAGCATTGAGTTAAATTCATCCTTTGGCGGGCGGCGGCTTCTGCCGGAGAACTTAAAATCATCATCCACGCACAGCGACAGACCTGTAAAATAACAGCGCGCCGCGGCACCCTCGTATCCTATCAGCCGGTCAATATCGGTGCATTCGGCAATTCCTTTCGCTGCTATCTTCATTTGATGAAGCATTTCCTTTACCTTGTCGGCATTTTCATTTTCGGGGCAATATCTGTTGAGAACCACGGATTGATTGTGTATTTTTGCGTCTATTATCCGCTTTGCGATATTCAGGCTGAATTCGGTGTCGCCGCTCAGCCGGAATTGCTTTCTTTGCCGCAGAATATTGACATTTTCGTTTGACATAATCCTGCCGAAATACGCGCCCGTTTTTGAATACAGCGTCACGGTTATGTTGTTTTTCATAAACATCTGAAGTGCCGGAGTTGTGAGGTTTATGTTGCCGAACAGCGAAACATATTCTATGGTTTCTATAGGAATAAGACGCTTCATCTCATTCGCGGACGTAACCGTGCAATAACCGCCCTCGACAGATATTTTGCTGCCCTGTTCGGTGATGTAAATATAGCTCATATATAGCTCCTTTCTATACGTAGAATGTACAATGTACAATTAGTCGTATGTTTCCGTCCCCTATGGGGGCTAGGTGGTTTTATACCAGTTGCTATGAGGCACAGTCGTGGAGCCGTTACGGCTAGTTTCCGTCCCCTATGGGGTTAGTTGGTTTTATACGGTATTGCGGTATACTGTCAATGCGTGCAACACGTTTCCGTCCCCTAAGGGGGTTAGGTGGTTTTATACTTAATATCATGAATAAGTTTTACACGATCATAAATAGATTGTTTCCGTCCCCTATGGGGGTTAGGTGGTTTTATACCGAAAGGGAATATGAAATAGCGTTGACCGAAGGTTTCCGTCCCCTATGGGGGTTAGGTGGTTTTATACCCTGTCTTTGAAAATCGGCTTGCTGTGCGGGATTGCGGGGCGGTTTGCGGCGCAAAAATATTTTTGTGTTGAATATACGCGTTTCATTTGCTTTTTAACTCCTTTCCGTCCGGAAAAACCGCGTAGCCGCGCGGTTTTCGGGGTTTGCGGCTGAAAATCGGCAGTTTTTTGCCGAAATTCAGCCGTTTTATTCACTCCGCCGGCTCTATTTCAATGCCGCATTTGCCCATTTCATAGGTTTCGCCGTTGTATATCGTGCATTTCCGCATATGCGGCGAGATGTTATAGTCGTTTTCGTGCTTGTGCTTTCTCGGCGTGGTTTTTCGAAGATAATTCCTTGCAAATTCCACAGCGCCGTCCTCGTCAAACAGGCTGTATGTGACGGTTTTTGAAAAATATCCCGCTCCGCCGCCCAAAAACAGCGCATTTTTCTCTTCCTCGTTGTCAACAAACGCGTATGTGACTATATTGCTGTAATCAATCGAATAATCCTCTATCATTCGCCTGAGGTCGGCAAGCGAATATTTGAATATTCTTTCGTCAACAGTCATATCAAATTCGACAATTACACCCGGCTTTATGCACTCACGCATAATATTTATTGGTTTCTTTCTGCCTTTGTCGCTTATATCAATTTTTTCGCACAGAGTCAAATCGCCGAGCGCAAACGGCTTGCTGTCGCTTATGCTTAAGCCGCGCATATTGCTTACTCTTGTCTTGTCAATCTCTTCGGTGAAAAACATTCGCTCCAGCTCGTCGGAATGCTTCGCAAGCTCCTTTTTTATATGCTTTCCGTCGGAGGTTCGCGCCGCAGCCGCGGCATTGCGGGCAGTTTTCTTTACGCGCCCATCGTTGCTGTAAACCTCATTCCAAAGTATCACGCTCCGCAGCATTCCTTTAAGGCTGCTGCCCGGGATATACGGGCGGTTATACGCGTCCTTTATAAAGGCTTGTATACCGTTTCTATCGTTTATATTCCGCATTCCTGTAAGCGTATACGCCGCTATGGATTGATAATCTTTTATTCCGGCGCTGTCAAGCCAGCTTTTCAGCCTCACGTTTTCTCCGCCTCGGCTCATAAAATTGATATATCTTTGCGTAAGATTGCGCTTTATTATGACATCCATAAGCTTATCCGGGTCAATAACATACACCTTATTATTCGCGAAAACGTATTCGCATTTGTTTATTTTCCGTCCGGAGCCTATAAAAATCGGAGCCAGCGCCGTCAGCTTTATTTTATATCGCTTTATATTATCCATTTGGTGTCCCTTTCATAATATTTTTAGTCTCTCCTTTGCTATATGCTCATAAGCATCGGCTTGGCATATCTGTACACCGCGTGCGCGCCGTCCTTGGCAACATCGAAAACATCGCCGTCAAAGGCGGAGCCGAACACCGCGCCCGGCGCGAACATATATAAATCGCGCTTTTTAAGCGGCTTGTCCGAATACGATGCCGACTGTACAAAGCCGCCGCGTTTTATAAGCGTGTAGGCGGTTTCCTGTTTTTCGAGCAGCGATTCAAGCTCGTCGGTTTTCGCCATCGATACCGATAGGGACATATATCTGTCTCCGGAGCAGGTAAGCGCACGCTCCAAATCGCTGTCCAAAGCGCGTACACCCGCGGAAAATCTGCCGAAGCCGGACGTCCTCTTTCCGCCCAAGCCGGAGTATTGCAGAGCATCGAATATATCACCGATGAGCCAATCCGTCTCCTCATCCTCAAAGCCGATTATAACATATAGTCCGCAGTCTTTATTGAACTCGTATACTCCGATGGTGTAAAGCTCATTGTCCGCGTCCTCTTTTATCGACACCTTTTGATAAAGAGAACCCTTTCCCAGAAGCGCAAGCTCTCTGTTCACCGCAATCGGGTCGAGCTCGCCGGCAAGATATTCGCGCATTTTCCCGCTCGGGATATATGTCATTTTCTTAAATTCCTTTTTCAGAGCGGGATCCTCCGCGCTTTTTTCCGCGCGGCACATCGGCTTGGGAAGATAGAGAGTGTCGGCGATATAGGGCAGCGCGTCGGAGATGCGCAGACGGTTCTCTTTCGCGTTCGAAACCAGCTCGTCAAGCAGCTCCTCACCGCCGATATTTAACGCCTCTATGCACATCGCCGAAAACAGTGTGTCGGCGTGTATCGCGGCGGCGGAGGAGGGAAGTGTGCCGTTTCCTATATGAATGCCGCTTGTGAATGTAAGCTTATATACCTTATACCTCATTTTCGTCCCCCAATATACCGCGGCAGAGCTGTATGTTTTCCTCGCTTATATCGCCCAATACCGCTTCCGCATTTATATCACTGAATTTCACCCTGCCGTAGCCGCGTGTGCCGCTTCCGCCTATGTAATCGTATTCAATCAGCCTCAAGCCTTCGCGGATAGCTTCAAAATCCTCCTTAATCTGTCCCTCGTCATATACGTTGTACATAATCGAAATCTTAAACTTGCACCCGGGAATAACGCGCTCAATCTGGCGCGGATTAGCCACTGCCGTAAGGCGGTTTATGGTATTTTCAAACTTAACCTCCGTCGCGCGCGCCGCTCCCTTGCCTTTGATTTCCTCAAGATTAAACATCACGCTGTCGCAAAATTGCAGACGCGCGTTTCGGTATTCCTTTGAATTGCTGTCGCCGAAAAGACGTTTTACTATATCCGGATCGTTTTTCACATCCACCGGCATATACTTGTCGCTGTACCGGCGCGATAAAAGCGTTCTCATTTTTCCTTTAAGTGTTGACCCCGGTATCATCGGCATTCGGCTTACCGCGTCGCGGACAACCGGCGAGTCTATCGCGCCTATCGCGGCAAATTCATTTGTTCCTCCTATGTGCATTCCCGTAACGGTTTCCAATACCGCCGTTATTTCTATTTTACTTATCATTTTTTATTCCTCCCCAAACCTTATTCGTCCCTGCCGCCGTAGTATCTGTTATACGCGACCAATGCTTCCATATATCTTTCCACCTGTATAAATCTGTCTCGGCTTCCGTCCGCCATTTGCAAATAGTCCATAAGATGCGATGCTTCTATAAAGTTTTTAACCGATTTGTCCTTATTGTCGCCGAGACTGCGTCCGTACTCATACGCAAACTGTACTCTCAAATATTGTATTTTACTGTTGATTTTAGGCGGCAGGTTATTATCCGCAAGCCGTACAACATCATTATATATATCGGACATACCCGAAAGCAACCCTCGGATTTTTGTCGTTGTCACCATTGTTTTGTAATTGTTTTTCAATTTCAAAATGACCTTTTCCGCTTGATCCACATAATCTTCATCCAAAAATTTCGTAACGGGCTTTATTTCTTTGTCGGCGTAACCGTTATTTGAGTAATTTCCGCCGCCTCTTTTTGAATTTCCATCGAAATCATTATCTTTGTAATACATATTATCCTCACTCCTTATCATCATTACCCTCGCGGGCTTCGTATACATATAAATATATTGCGATTATCAGCTGCTGCCGCTCGGTTTTATCAACCGCCCAGCCGTACATTTTCTTTGAAAATTCCCTGTACCGCGCCTTTGTATCCTCCGAGGCATCCTTGTCCGGCTCCGTTCTCGCGAGCAGGTACGCATAGCGCGCTATGTTAATCTTGTCATCAATGTTTCGCAGATAATTTAATAGATTGTACAGTAAATTTTTGCCGTGCTCGCTTTGATTATCAAAATATGTCCTCAGGTATTGCAGCTTTTCGCCCATTACATCGTTTTCAAGCTCCTCCCAGCCGAATGTGTACCGCTCGTTGTCATTGCCCTCAGAGCTGAACAGCGTTATTTTATTCCTGCCGCCCTCTTTGGAGGCGGTTTCAAGCTCGCCGCTCTCCCGCGCCATCGCCTCTATCGGATATTTCGGCGAATATATCCCTATTCCCGCCGATATTGTAAGAGTGCCGCCGGTGAATTTTATAAACGCGTTTCTAAGCGTCAGTGCCGCGTTTACCGCGTCGCTCCACGCGCTTACAAGAAACACATCGTCGCCGCCGGAATATACAATCAGCGCTTTATATTTCTCTTTGTCGAACAGCTCGTTTATGTGCTTTTTAAAGAATATTGACAGCTTCCTTGAAAACACCGCCGTCCGCGAAAGGGAAACATGCTCCTTATCAAATCCCGAAACGAACGCCTTGCCGAGGTTGTCCACGTCCATGCGTATTACGCCTATTCGTTCTATACCCGTTGATTTTTCCGCAAGCTTGGTAAATTCCTTATCGGTGTGATAATTGCCGACCCATATTTTGGTTGCAATTTGTTTGCCGGTATACATCTCATTTTTGCAATAGCACCGCACATAATTTTCGCTTTTCATCAGCGTATCCGTGAGCGTGTCGGCATCCGTGCCGATAACGCTTTGCCCGAACGGCAGCGGAAGCCCGCCATCGCCCGCTATAATAGCGAAAAAGCTTTTATCAATAATGTCGTCCGACATATCCATAAGCTTCGCACATATTCCGCATACGCCGTTTTCCGTTTCCATATCCGAACGGCGGCATATTCTGCATTCGCGCTCGCCGCCGCTCGGCGCGGTATTCATTTTTATTATATCCTCCGCGCTGTATCTGTTCAGCTTTTCCGCGGAAAGCCTCCGCGACAGCTCTATGAATATCGCGGAATAATCTCCGCCGTTCGTGTTCATAAGGTCATTCGCGCCGCACTCGACATATGCCGCTGCCATATAAAGCGCGGTTTTAAAGGTTTTTATGCACCACTCGTTCATTTCCTTATGCAGCCGATTTACTGCGTCCTTTGCTGCCATGGTGTTCGGAAGCAAAATATATCCGTGTCCGCCGCCGGAATATATAAGATTGGCGCGGGACAAAGCTGTTTCTTTTAGAACAGTGTCGATAAAATGCTCGCAAAGCAGCTCAAGATAAAACGACCGTGCCCGAAGCATTTTCAGCGTGCCCTTTGAGCTGACAGTGTATATAAAGCTCTGTATGCCGGACATATCGAAAGAGTACATTAAAAACGCTTTCTTTCCGTAGAACTCTTTGGAATGCCTATATAGTTCATTCTTGTA
Source organism: Bacillota bacterium (assembly GCA_021203665.1). Taxonomy (GTDB): domain Bacteria; phylum Bacillota; class Clostridia; order UBA1381; family UBA1381; genus Hominilimicola. The sequence goes on along the minus strand of JAJQAT010000131.1, from coordinate 10,079 downwards.
ATCGGCAATATCGTTTTCCGTGAGCCAATCATATATGCACGATCCCACAGCCGCCGTTATTTTGCAATGGTCGTAAAGTGATATATCCGCGATTTCGCCCAAATTCGTGGAGGACGGCACAAATGAGCAATTCGCCTCCATAATCTCCAAAAGCGAGTTTATATATTCTCCGTTGTATTGAATTCCTTTAAGGCTATCTTGTATGTTTGAGCATATTTTGCTGTACTGCTCCGGTAAAAATTTCATCTCATCGGTTGAGGGATAGTTTATTCCGTTTTCCATCGTTTGCGGCTTGTATTTCAGCTTGTCGTGATTTCCGTTTAAAATGTTAAACACCGATTCAAGCTGCGCGTCCGCCGCGAAGCCGCCGCCTGTTTCGGTTTTACGCCTGTCCGCGCCGGAGGCTATGTTGTCCGCAACATATGTTATGTACGAAAATGAATCGTTTTTGGGCGGGGCTTTCTCTATTTCGGATTTATGGTGAAATTTTACCTGCTCCAAAACGGTATCATCCTCAAGACCCGCCTCGTTTTTCAGAAATTCGTAACCCGCGTTGCTGTGGTTTGTTCTTTCGCCGCGCCGCCTGTATGCCGGCTTGCCTATATCATGAAGAAGTCCGCCCAAAATAATCTGCATTTTATCTTTATTCAAAATTATTCACCCCTTTTTGCCTGTACCGCGCCCATACCGAGAGCGGTTTTTATTCCTATTCCCGCGTATTCGCCGTAGCTTAAGAGTAAGCATGCCAGTGACGCGAGCTGACCGCGTCCGCCGGTTCCGACCGAAATTCTGCCTGTAAAGGACGGTATTTTTACCGATTCCATATGATGTGCCGTGCTTTGCAGCTTGTATGAGAATATGTTTGACATTTCTGTCAGGCTTTCAAGAGTTTCCTCGTCATATATGCTGTACTCGGTTGAAAACGCGTCAAATTTTCTTATCAGGTTTTTGTATATCGCGCCCATATTCGGGAAAATCACATATCTGCCGTTTTCCTTAAACGCCGTCGGCGTATTGAAAAATACGGTAATTGAGCGCGGAGGCGGTGAAAAATATGTTTTGTCAATAAAGCTTTTATAGCTCATGGTACTCAGATTGCGGGAGATTATTTCCGATGTTATATCTTTATTTTTTATATGTATACTTTCCGTTCCCCGCATAAGCGCGGTGTTTATATGCTCGGCACATTCGTCATTGAGGCAATTTATATACCACCTTGCGCCCTCGCCGCACGGCACTATATATTGTGAAAATGGCTTCAATCCGTTTTCGTGCAGCTTATCCGCGTATTCCGGCGGCAACAGCTCCATAAGTGCGCCGTGGAACAAAGATGCCATATTACGGTTTATTTCGCGTTCCTTGTCGGAAAGCAGTATCTCAAATCGTGAAAGCAAATATATCTCCCTCTTTCTGCTTGTTTTATGCTGATATTATATCATAACAGGTCGAATTATACAAGGCGGTAATTCCCAGTTGTCCGCGGGTGAAATTCGGCGGAAATAAAAAGGTCTGTTCGGGGGGAAATTATCCCGAACAGACCAGGTAAGCTTTTATTCTCTGAGCAATTTCTTTTCGCCGACCGCCTCGAGCTTTTTGTCACACTCGATTACATCGATATGCTTTTCAAGGCAGAAAAGAATGATACTGTCGCGGCGGATTCGCGGGTACAGCTCGCCCACGCGCGCCGCACGCAAAAGCTTGCGGCTGCCCTCCGCGTCCAAGCCGAACCCGAAGCAAATCTGAATTACCTTGTCGCGGCTGATATTTGTTTTTCTGTCCTCATTTATTTTATAGAGATATGAGTCCGAAAACTGACCTCTCCGCGCCACCTTTGCTATGGTGAGATCCGTTTCGACCAGCAAATTCGCTATATATTGGCTGAAATTTCCGTCCGTCATATCCTCGGTATTTTCCTCGATGTAGCTGTCTATGTCAGATGTGTTTTTCAAAATTTTCATTAAATCGTCCGTGCTTTTAGTCATTTTTCCCGCCTCCTGCTTTTATTGTACATTATGCGGGAGCTTTTTTCAAGACCCTCGGGACGATTTGACACCAACGGTGACAAAGAACTTATTTGCGGAACAGAGAAAAGCCCTTTTTCTTTTCATAAGGCTCGGATTGTATATCCAGCACCTTATATCCCGTTTCGGTAACGGCGGATTTTATCCTCGCGACGTCGAGCGAGCCGTCCGCGATAATCTCGGCTGTGCCGTCGGTATGCGACGCGGAAACCTTCGCCTTACCGCCGCAGACATTGCGTATCGCGTCGCAAACGTGCGCCTCGCAGTGACCGCACATCATACCCTCAATTTTTAAAGTAACCTTGTTCATTTTTATAACCTCCGTTTTAATTATTTATTTTACCGCCGAATGGATATGACCTTATATCCGGCGTTTTTAACAGCTTTTTTAATTTTGCCGTCGCTCACGTCGCCAATCAGCGAAACAGTCGCTATGCCTTTTTCGTGGTTTGCCTGTACGCTGCTCACTTCGGGGAGTGATTCGAGAGCCTTTTTAACCGCGTTTTCGCAGTGACCGCACATCATTCCCTCGATAACGACCTCCAAGTCGGCGGACGTATTCGCGCTTTCTTTCGCGTCGAGATTCGGCAGAGTAACCTCGTTCTTTATATGCTTATCGCGCTTTGCGTCCTTAATCTTAAACAGGTTCAGCCGCAGTGCGTTTGAAACAACGCAGAATGAGGAAAGGCTCATAGCCGCCGCGCCGAACATCGGATTGAGCTTCCAGCCAAACAGCGGGATAAACACGCCGGCGGCAAGCGGAATACCTATACAGTTATAGAAGAACGCCCAGAACAAATTTTCATGAATATTCCTAAGCGTTGCGCGGCTGAGCCGAATCGCCGCGCTGACGTCCGAAAGTCTGCTTTTCATCAGAACCACGTCCGCCGCGTCTATCGCAACGTCCGCTCCGGCGCCTATCGCTATACCGACGTCCGCGCGGGTAAGAGCGGGAGCATCGTTTATGCCGTCGCCGACCATAGCGACCTTTCCGTACTTTTTAAGCTCGCGTATGACAGCCTCCTTGCCGTCCGGCAGCACGCCCGCGATGACCTTATCCACTCCCGCCTGAGAGCCGATGGCGCGCGCGGTTCTTTCATTATCGCCGGTGAGCATTACAGAGCGTATTCCCATATCCCGCAACTCACGCACGGCGCGCGGACTGTCCTCTTTGATTGTGTCCGCAACGGCGATAATGCCCATCAAGGCGTTTCCTTTTGCAAAGAGCAGGGGAGTTTTTCCGTTTTCCGCAAGCTCCTCCGCTTTTTCCCTCATTTCCGGCGGCACGCTAACCTTTTCGGAGATGAATTTCATGCTGCCGCCTACAAGCGTTTCTCCGTTCTTGACAGCGGAAAGCCCGTTGCCGGCAAGCGCGCGGAAGTCCGAAACCTCGCCGGCGGTAAGACCTTTTTCAAGCGCCGTTGAGAGTATTGCCTTTGCAAGAGGGTGTTCGCTTTTCGCCTCCAACGCGTAAGCCGTATCGAGCAGCTCATCCTCGCTGAAACCGTGCGCGGGAATCATATCCGTGACGCGCGGCTCGCCGACGGTGATTGTTCCGGTTTTATCCAAAACAACAATTTGCGTCTTGCCCGCCTCCTCCAAAGAAACGGCGGTCTTAAACAGAATACCGTTTTTCGCGCCCATTCCGTTTCCGACCATTATCGCCACGGGAGTGGCAAGTCCCAACGCGCACGGGCAGGAAATAACAAGCACGGAAATACCTCTCGCAAGCGCGTAACCGAAGTCCGCGCCGCAAAGCGTCCACACGATAACGGCTATAATCGCGATGATTATTACAGTCGGTACAAACACGCCCGAAACACGGTCGGCGATTTTTGCTATGGGCGCCTTTGTCGCCGCCGCATCGCTGACCATTTTTATTATTTGCGAAAGCGTTGTGTCCTCGCCTACGCGCGTAGCCTCGCACTTGATAAAGCCGGATTGATTTACGGTCGCGGCGGACACCGTATCGCCCTCCGCCATATCCCTCGGTATGCTTTCACCCGTCAGGGCGGATTCGTTTACCGCGCTTGAGCCTTCGATAATTACGCCGTCAACCGGTATATTTTCTCCCGGTCTTACCACAAAAATATCACCTTTTTTAACCTGCTCAATCGGCACGGTTACCTCCGCGCCGTCACGCAAAATCACGGCTTGCTTCGGAGCAAGCTTCATCAGGCTTTTAAGCGCGTCCGTTGTTTTTCCTTTTGAACGCGCCTCCAGCATTTTTCCGACCGTAATCAGCGTCAGTATCATTGCCGCCGATTCAAAATAGAATTCGTCCATATAGGTCATAACAAGCTCATCATTGCCCTTTACAACGGCGTCCGTCATCATAAACAGCGCGAAAACGCTCCACGCGTAGGACGCGAAGGAGCCAAGCGCGACAAGCGTATCCATATTCGGAGAACGGTTTATCAGTCCCTTTGCGCCGCTGATAAAAAACCTTTGATTGATTATCATAACTATCGTTGCCAGAAGCAGCTGAACCAATCCCATTGCAACGTGATTGCCCTCAAACCATGTCGGAACGGGAAAGCCCCACATCATATGACCCATGGAAAAGTACATTAAAATAAGCAGAAATCCGATTGAGGCAATCAGACGCTTTTTTAAAAGCGGCGTTTCGCGGTCTTTAAGAGCCTCCTCATCCGCGCTTTGCGTCGATGTTTGAGCGTCCGCGCCCTTTAGCGCCGCGCCGTATCCCGCCGCCGTCACTGCCGAGATTATATCCTGCGGAGAGGCGGTTCCCTCCACGCCCATAGAATTTGTCAAAAGGCTCACGGAGCAGGCGGTTACGCCTAGCACCTTGCCGACAGCCTTTTCAACTCTTGCGGAGCAGGCGGCGCAGCTCATACCGGTTACGGTATATTGTTCCATATAAAAACCTCCTTATTTCATAAGTCTTTGCACAATGCTGACAAGCTCGTCTATAACCTCGTCGTCGCCGCCGCGAATCCCGTCCGCGACGCAGGTGCGGATGTGGTTGGCAAGCAGCTCTTTATTAAATGCGTTTAACGCGGCGGCTGCCGCCGACGATTGTATCAGAATATCGGTGCAGTACGCGTCTTTTTCAATCATTCTTTTCAGTCCGCCGATTTGACCCTCAATTCGGTTTAAGCGGTGAATCAGCTTTTGGTATTCCTCCGGCGACCGCTCCTTTGTTTTTTTGCCGCAGCAGCATTCGTTTTCCATTATTCGTACCTCCTCAAGCTATTTTTATTTATTATATACCCTGCAGGGGTATATGTCAAGCATAAAATCTATATTATTTAATATACCCGTAAATACAAATTTTGCGCATCAAAAAAGAGCAATCGGTTCAGGCTGTCGACAAGTATATCAAAGATATACCTGTCGACAGCGAAAAAGCATCATCGATGCTTTTTCAATTTCTTTTAAATGAAAAAAACCAAAAGTTCCTCCTTGCGTCGAAACTTTAGGTTTTAAGCCATTTTTGACGCGCATGTCGTCAAAAATGATTTTCATTCGAGGTTAGCACCTCGAGCACCCAAGAACAAGGTAGACAAAACCTAACCGGTTTTGTCTACAGTCTCGGTTGACTGCACTTTTTTGATTATTTATTTTTGGACTTGGGCAGCGTCAAATTAAAGCTCATATCGATGAGAGCCTTAATTTTATCACCGTCAACGCTTCCGTCCAGCGCGGCGGATACCCAATTTGCTTTATTCATATGATACGCCTCATAAATGCCCCGCTCCGATAAAAGAGAGCCCGCCAGCAGAGGTCCGCATTTTACATTGACAATGTCCGTCAATCCGGTGCCCGTTAAGCCGAGCTTATCATACGGTACCGACATTATCAGCGCAAACCATTTATTATTGCTTTTGTGTCTGAATACAGCGTAATCGGGATATTTCACCCACGGATATTCGGCGTCCGCGCCGTACATTTCGGAAATATACCGCATTAAATCCCCGCGTTTCACTTGACATACGCCTCCAAATGCTTTAATTTCATATATTATATCACTATCGGGCGATAAAAGCAATCGTAAAACTTTCTGTTGCCCCGCCGCGATATTTGTGGTAAAATATATTCGATACAATACAGGAGGTTACAAATGAACAGTAAAACATTAACCAAAACGCCGGTCGTATTCGGTCTGGCGATTTTATGCTGCGTTTTATGGGGGAGCGCGACGCCCTCGATAAAAATCGGCTATGAGGTATTTAATATAGCGTCGAACGACACCGCGTCGCAGATACTTTTCGCGGGTATGCGGTTTGTTTTCGCGGGTATTCTTACGATTTTATTCGGAAGTATTTTAAGCAAAAGGGTGCTTTTGCCCAAGAAAACATCGCTTGCGCCGATTGTCAAGCTGGCAATGGTGCAGACGATTCTGCAATACACATTTTTCTACATAGGCCACGCGCATACCTCGGGCGTTAAGGCGGCGATTATAAACGGCTCAAACGTATTTCTGGCGATACTCTTTGCCGTGCTGATTTTCAAACGCGAAAAAATGACGTGGGTTAAGCTGCTTGCGTGCATATTGGGGTTCGCGGGCATTGTGACAATAAATCTGACGGGCGGCAGCGGCGGCATTGACCTCAGCTTCACATTCGCGGGAGAGGGCGCGATAATCATTTCCGCCTCGGCATACGCGCTTTCCTCGGTACTGATAAAGAAATATTCGCAGAACGAAAATCCCGTTATGCTGAGCGGTTATCAATTTTTCCTAGGCGGCGCGGTGATGTGCGCCGCGGCTTTTATCGCGGGCGGGAGAATTTCGGGATTTACGCTTTCCTCCTCGGCTCTGCTTTTGTATCTCGCAATGATTTCATCGGTGGCGTACACCGTGTGGGGAATACTTCTGAAATATAATCCCGTCGCCAAGGTCGCGGTATTCGGATTTACAAATCCGATATTCGGCGTTATACTGTCGGCGATATTCCTCGGCGAAAAAAATCAGGCGTTCGGCGTCCGCGGCATAATCGCGCTCGCGCTTGTGTCAGTCGGTATTTTTATGGTTAATAGGGAAAAGGAATAAAAATCAAAGCTGTAGACAAAACCGCCGCGGTCTTGTCTACAGTTTTTTTGTGCAAAAATATTTAAATCTGTCACCGGCAGTCCGATACTCGCAAGGGAAAATATGATATACTCAATCCGTGGTCTGAAAAATTTTGTCGATTTCCCGTTTTACCTCATCGGAGCAATTCGGATAAAGATATTCGAGACGAATATATATCGGGCTTGATTCGACGAGGTTTTCCGCGCCGTATATATCGTTGATGTAGTCGATAAGGACGGTGACGGCACTGTCGTACATTCCCTGCGCCTCGTAGTTGGCGGAATAGAGCATATATATGTTGTACCCTGTCAGTCCCTCGGCGACAGCCTCGTCGAGCCGCTGCTGTGCCTCGGCATATTCACCGTCGGCTATGAGGTTTTCAATATCGCTCCAGCGTCTGTACGCCTTTTCGTCGGGCGATGATGTTTCAATCGGTTTTGCGGTGTATGAATATCGGTCGGCGGAATTTGACGCGGCAATGCAATACGCCGCAAACGCCGCAAGGCAAAGCAGGACGCAAATGACGCTCAAAAGAACCTTGTGCGACGCGGCGAAAAGCCCGCGCCTAAGACGCGAAACACTCGCGTATCTGTCACGCGGCTTAACCGCCGTGCAACGCTTTATAACCCTTGAGAGCGGGCCGCGGTACTTCTGCTCCGTCGGAAATTTTCCGCCCGTGAGCAGCACGTTCATAAGCACGCCTATCGCGTAAATATCGGTGCGCCTGTCGGACTGACCGAAACCGAACTGCTCCGGCGCCGCGTAATCCTGCGTGCCGATAAATTCGGTGTCGGTTGATTGGTTTTGCTTGTGTATGCGTGCGTTGCCGAAGTCGGTAAGGTAAAACTCCCCGCTGTCGGAATAAAGCACATTTGCCGCCGTGATGTCACGGTGGACAATATCGGATTTATGAATGGGCGAGAGCGTCTTGCAGAGAAAATATACAAGCCGCTTTACAAAGTCAGCAGTAAAATCATAGCCGCCGTCAAGCATTTGACGGAGCGACTTGCCGCAGATGTATTCCTCGATAAGCACGAAGCAGCCATTTTCGGGGTAAATGTCAATCACGCGCGGAACGCCGTAAAATCGGTGCTGCCGGATGGATTTATATATTTCGGCATTCTCGGCGGATATGTATTTCTTGACATAAACGGTGTTGTCCGCGGAGCTTTTTGTAAGCAGTATATTTTTCTCGCAATCGAGAAAATCAATGTCGGTATAGGTCGTCACATAAATCACCTCTCGGGATGATTATAACATAAAATAATGAAAAATAAAAGAGAAAACAGCGGCAAAGCCGCTGTATGGGAAATTGCTATTCAAATAAGTTATCGGATAAGTCCGTAACTATTTTGATTAGACGCCGCTGTTCATTCGGGGAACGGTTTTCAATCAAAGCGAGCCACTGCTTTTTAATGTCGTCCGATTCCTCGATGGCGGCGCTGTTCACGTCCGACATAAGGTAGTCAAAGGTAACGCCGAGAGCGTTTGCAATCTTGACGAGGTTTGTGAGATTAACGCCGCGTCTGCCGTTCTCAATCTGCCCGAGATAATTCGGCGCGATGTCAATCATCTCGGAAAGCCGCTCCTGCGTAAGCCCGTGCTCCCTGCGGCATTTGCGTATCCTTTCGCCGATGTTTTCGGTTGTGTATGACATTATATCACCGCCTTAGATGATTATACAATTTCATTATAATGGATTTTTATTTAAAGTTAAAATAACGTATTGCAATATTATGTCGCATTATGTTATAATATAGATATTAAAAAAAGAAAGAGGTATTAAAAAATGGCAAATGAATCAAGCAAGGAATTAAGAAGACTGTATTGGAAAGCGAAAGAGGGAAGAAGCGTGGATAAAGAAACAAACCAGGTTCTTTACTCGCTGTTTTCCTTGAGGGGAACTAATTTAAGGGGTCTTTTCGAGAGCAGAGTTATATCCTACGTATTTTTCACCCCGAACGGACTGAAAATTTTAACAAAGCCCAACAGATTTAATAAGCTGCCGGCGGTAAATTACAGCGATATAGCCAATGTTGACATAACAACGAAGCGCTGCGGATATTCGCTGTGGCTTTTAAAGAATCGAATTATTGTAATTACAAGCAAATACGGTCCGCAGACAAAGCTGTACACCCGCAGCCAAAAGCAAGCGGAAATGTTTGTAAACGAGCTTAAGGCAAAAATGCGCGAAGCTTCCGGAGAACAGCCGGCGCAGAACGCGCAGGATCAGCAGTCGGAGCTATTATAAAGACCAAGGGGAGAAAAAGATGAAAAAGATGAAAAAATCAATAATGGCAATATTCTTAATGGGAGTTATGGCAATAATGATGTGCGCGTGCTCGATCGGCGACATAAGTCCGAGGGTTCAGGCGGTAAAGAACGGGTATTTGCCCGAATATTCTGAGACCATAACGGTCGGCGAAGCCGTGGACGGATTTTTGGCGGATACCAAGTGGAAATATTTCGAAGCGGACAACGGCTGGGAGGTAATAGAATGCAATGGCAAATGCTCTTACATGGATGAAGAGGTCACGATAACGATACAGTTTGTTATTGAAATCGACGACTCCTTCAGATTTTACGTTCTGTGCATAGATGACGAGGAGCAGAGCGACCTTGTGGCGGAAGCCTTCTGGGAGAAGATGTACGAGAATGCCGGAGCCGTTTTCGATGATACCGAGACTGCGGACGAGACGGAGGATGCCGAGGCGGTTGCCTCCGACGCGGACGATGAGTACGCGATTGACGTAAGAGACATTGAAACCTATTGGCTCGACGCCGAGCTTGTGACAAATGATGTTTTGGACACCATGAGTCAGGACGAGGTGCGCACGATGCTTAACGCGCTTTACGCGTATCACGGCTACACCTTTACGACCGAGTATTATCAGGAATATTTCGCCGCTATGCCGTGGTATTTCCCGCTCGATTACAGCATGGAGGATTGCGAGGCGGAGTTTAACGAGTATGAAACGGCTAACAAGGACATAATTGTGGCATATGAGCAGGAAAAGGGCTGG
>JAJQAT010000190.1 GCA_021203665.1 Bacillota bacterium | reverse complement strand
ATAAAGGACTATATGCTCTTTACTCCAAAGCCGCGGGAGGAAGAATTTTTTCTCAAGGACGAAAAAAACGGCGCCGAATACGATGTCCGCGGCGAGGTGAAAAAAACAACAGAAAAGGACAGAGTATTTTTAAGCATAGAAGAAAATCTTTCATATGTAAAGGAAAGATTTATGTATCCGATAAACAACGACATTGTGATACGAGAAATAAAAATGAAAGAGGGACGCGGTGCGTTTATTGTTTTTATAGACGGAATGGTGAATACCGACAACGTGGATTTGGCTGTTATCAAAACCCTGCTTGAAATTCCGTATTTTGTTGATGAGGAAATATATAAATACGAGAATGAAATAACAGATAAATTTATAGCTCATTCCCAGGCAACGTCGTCGGACAGTATGGACACCGTATTTGAGGAAATTAATTTCGGCTCATGCGCCGTATTTATAGAAGGATTTTCAAAGGCGTTTATACTTGATGTACGGGATTGGGGACACAGAAGCATCGATAAGCCGGAGAACGAGCAGTCGATTTACGGTCCGCAGGAGGCTTTTGCGGAGATGCTCCGCAACAATACCGCGCTTGTAAGAAAAATATTAAAAACCGAAAGGCTGATTGCGGAGGGCGTAAAAATAGGAAGCGTAAGCCAAACGAGAGGAGTTATGCTGTATATTTCCGACATAGCGAACCCGAGCCTTGTGGACGAGGTGAGAAGAAGAATAAACGGAATCAGTATGGATTATGTTATATCAATAGAAGAAATTTCAATGATGATGGAGGAAAAATCCTTTTCGCCTACGACGCATTTCCTTGCGACAGAGCGTCCGGACAGGGTGGCGCGTGCGCTTGTGGAGGGACGTGTGGCTCTTATTTTGAACGGAAGTCCGAGAGCGCTTATTATGCCGACAAACGCGTTCGAGCTTACTCATGCTGTTTCGGACGATTATTTGCGCGTCCCGTATGCGAATATGTCGCGAATAATAAGAATGCTGGCAATGTTTTTGTCAATACTCCTGCCGGCGCTGTATCTTGCGATAACCTTGTTTCATCAGGAGATAATACCTACTTATTTATTGTATTCAATCAGCGCCGCGCGTGAAAATGTGCCCTTTCCGAGCCTTGTGGAGCTGCTTTTGATGGACATATCATTTGAAATGATACGGGAGGCGGGAATACGAATGCCGTCGCCGATAGGCTCAACATTGGGAATTGTGGGCGGTCTTATTCTCGGACAAGCCGCCGTAAGCGCGAAAATTGTAAGTCCGATAATGATAATCATTATAGCGATAACCGGAATAGGCTCGTTCGCCACATCGGATTATTCTCTCAGCTGGGGATACAGAGTTTTAAGGCTTATTTTTATAGCGGCTGCCGCGATGATGGGATTTTACGGAATAGCAATAGGAATTTTCCTTTACAGCTTGTTTATAGCGTCGCAGACGTCGTTCGGAATACCGTTCTTATCGCCGATTCCAAAGGTTAAAAGCAACAGTATGTCAAATTCGATATTGGTAAATCCGATCTGGCGCAAGGAAAAGCGTCCCGAATTTCTTAAGACAAAGGATAATGAGGAAGAGCCGAAAATAAGCCGTAATTGGAAAACGGACAACAGAAATTAAAGCCGCGGTGTTTCACGTGAAACATTCAAAAAGGAGTAGGTTATGCTTGAAAGAAAAGAATTGACAACACTTCTCATAAATGTCATTTCGGTAAAAATGCTGCTGACATTTCCGAGAACTATGGTAATGAACAGCGGAAACAGCGCATGGATAGAGGCTGTTTACAACACGCTGGTGATGGTTTTGATTTTTTGGGTTACAACAAGGCTTTACCGCGGAAAGAAAAATGTGATACAGATTGCCGAGGCGGTAGGGAAAAAGGGCTTGAAAATTGCTGTGGGCATTTTGGTGTTTGTAATTCTTATGATAAACTTTTCGTATGTGATAAGAGTTTTTCCCGAAACGGTGAAAATTGTGCTTTTGCAGGATTTTAGGGTGGAAATTATAATAGCCGTATTTATAACAGCCGCCGCGGCAGGCGCGTATATAGGACTTAAACCGATAGCGAAAATAAATAATATATTTATGCCGATTGCGGGCGCGGTTCTTGTGTTGGCACTGCTTATGCTTATTCCTTATTATAAAGCGGATAATATACTTCCCGTGTTCGGAAACGGGTTTAAAAGTATTTTCGCGGACGGATTTCACGGTATATCGTTGTTTTCGGATATTTTGCTTTTAAATATCCTTTTACCGAATTGTGAAAATAATTACGAAGCCAAAAAAAGCGGTTGGAGAGCTATTTTTATAAGCGCGACTATAGCGATAGTTATTTTGCTGGCATATTGCCTTGTTTATCCCTATCCCGCGTCGGCAAGGTTTATGGTTCCGGTATATCAGCTTGCCAGAGTAATTCATTTAAGCAGCTTTTTCAGCAGATTTGAAGTAATTTTCCAATTTGTATGGTCAATTTTTGTACTGCTGTATGCCGCGGTTTACGTATACGCAATATGCTATGT
>JAJQAT010000070.1 GCA_021203665.1 Bacillota bacterium | reverse complement strand
ATGTTACGCTAAAACAATCTGTCGAAAACAGGAAATTAATTAAAAGAAAATTTATAAAAAATAAAGAAAGGTGAGATAAAATGATTAAATTCAACTTCAACAACCCCACAAACATTGTATTCGGGAGCGGCGCATTGAATGAGCTGGGAAAGCAGGCTTTGCCCGGAAAGAAAGCGATGCTTTTGACCTCAAACGGAAAATCGACAAAGGCAAACGGCTATCTTGACCGCACGATTGAGCAGCTTAAGGTCGCGGGCGCGGATTATGCCGTGTGGTCGGGAATTATGGAAAACCCTTTAAAAGAAGCGGTTATGGAGGGCGCGGCGTTCGCAAAGGCAAACGGCTGCGATTTTATAGTCGCATTGGGCGGCGGCGCAGTGCTTGACAGCGCGGTCGCAATATCCGCCATGGCAACGAACGAGGGCGATTTATGGGACTACGTATTCGGCGGCACGGGCGGCGCAAAACCGCTTGCAAACAAAGGACTTCCCATTGTCACAATCACAACCACATCGGGAACGGGTTCCGAGATAAACTGCTGGGGCGTTATTTCCAACCTGGAAACAAAAGAAAAAATAGGCTTTGGCGATCCTTGTCTTACTCCTGTTCTTGCCATCGTAGATCCGGAGCTTATGAAAACAGTGCCGCCGAAGTATACGGCATATCAGGGCTTTGACGCGCTGTTTCACAATACCGAGGTTATGATGTCAAACGGTGTAAATGTCTTGAGCGAGGCTATAGCCTTATCCGCGATTGAAAATATCGCAAAATATCTTCCGCGCGCGGTAGCCGACGGAAACGACATCGAAGCGCGCGAGCGCGTGGCATACGGCAGCACGATGGCGGGCATCACGATGCAGCTTACCTCAACCACGGCGCAGCACAGTATGGAACACTCCATGAGCGCGTATCACCACAACCTGCCGCACGGCGCGGGACTGATAATGATTTCGGTTGAGTTCGCGAGATTTTTCATAGAAAAACACGCTTGCGATGAGCAATTCATCAAAATGGCAAAAGCAATGGGTATACCCGATGCGGATAAAGCGGAGGATTTCATAACCGCGCTTATAAACCTACAAAAGGCGTGCGGTGTTGCCGACCTTAAAATGAGCGATTTCGGCATTGATAAGTCGGAATGTATGACGCTCGCAAAGGGCGCGAGAAGTATGCAGGGCGGTCTGTTCCTCGCAAACCCGTGTGAAATGACCGATGAGGACTGCGCGCTCGTTTTTGAAAAGGCGTACAGATAAGCCTTGTAATTAACACAAAAAGCGGCAAAGTGATATTCCGTGTACCGCTCTGCCGCAGGTTATGGGGCAAAAAGCAGATGATAAAAAAACATTCCGCACATGGATAAAACCGGCGGAATGTTTTTTTGCGCTGTAAAAAAATAAAGCCGCACTCTCGTCAACGCTCCGCAAGGGAGGCTAAACCCCTCCGTCACGGCTACGCCGTGCCACCTCCCCTAGATAGGGGAGGCTCACGTCCTGACGGCAATTCATCTCGTAGGGGTCGGCGCCCTCGACGACCCGCAAGGCTCCCCTACGAGGGGAGCTGTCGCTGTAAGCGACTGAGGGGTTTGCGCCGCACTTCTGTCTATGCTCTGCAAGGCTCCCTTGTCAAAGGGAGCTGTCACGAAGTGACTGAGGGATTCTTCACCATCCCTCGTAGTGGGCGCCCATTGGGCGCCCGAATCCCTCCGTCATTTGCTGTCGCAAATGCCACCTCCCTTTAACAAGGGAGGCTTCCGTTGCCACAAATGCACCTCGTAGGGGTCGGCGCCCTCGACGACCCTAAGGCTCCCCCCAAGGGGAAGGTGTCGGCGTAGCCGACGGATGAGGGATTGCGCTGTATAAAAAATAAAGCTGCACTTCTGTCTATGCTCCGCAAGGCTCCCCTATCTAGGGGAGCTGTCGCTGTAAGCGACTGAGGGGTTTTGCGCCGCATTCCCGTCAACGCTCCCCAACAAACCCCTCATCCGTCACCCACCTACGGCGGGTGCCACCTTCCCCCAAGGGGAAGGCAAACCCCTCCGTCACGGCTACGCCGTGCCACCTCCCCTAGATAGGGGAGGCTCACGTCCTGACGGCAATTCATCTCGTAGGGGTCGGCGCCCCGACGACCCGCAAGGCTCCCCTAACAGGGGAGCTGTCGCCCGTGGGCGACCCTAAGCCTTCCCCCAAGGGGAAGGTGTCGGCGCAGCCGACGGATGAGGGATTGCGCCGCATGAAAAAATAAAGCCGCATTCCCGTCAACGCTCCCCAACAAACCCCTCATCCGTCACCCACCTACGGCGGGTGCCACCTTCCCCCAAGGGGAAGGCAAACCCCTCCGTCACGGCTACGCCGTGCCACCTCCCCTAGATAGGGGAGGCTCACGTCCTGACGGCAATTCATCTCGTAGGGGTCGGCGCCCCGACGACCCGCAAGGCTCCCCTAACAGGGGAGCTGTCGCCCGTGGGCGACCCTAAGCCTTCCCCCAAGGGGAAGGTGTCGGCGCAGCCGACGGATGAGGGA
>JAJQAT010000042.1 GCA_021203665.1 Bacillota bacterium | reverse complement strand
TATTAATGCCGCGCGGGTAGCTTATCCGCGCGGCATTTTTGGCTGCCGACAAAGCTTTTACGGTTTTGTCTGCAATGAGTAAGGTTTTATTTGGCTGATATAATTTACAATATTTTCTTTTTCTTGAATATCAAAAGGCATATCACAATGACGACGAGGCTGACAAAGATAACGGCGGGATAGCCGGTTTTCAGCTCGGGCATATTCTCAAAATTCATTCCGTACCAACCCGTTATCAGCGTGAGCGGGAAAAATATGGTTGAAATCACCGTCAGGAATCTCATATTGTCGTTCTGCTTCGCGTCCGCCAATGCCTGATACGCGTCGCGAACCTGCTGCGCGTATTCCAAAAGGTATCCCGCGCGGTCCTTTAGGCGTTCCGCCCTGTCCGCCGCCGTGCCGAAATATTTAAGCTGCTTACGCGAAAAATAGCGGTCCTCGTTTTCCTCAAGCTCACGCGCCATATCCGCAAGCTGGTCGTAATATCCGCGCAGCGTCAAAAGCTGTTTGCGGACGGGCTGCAGGCGGCCTTGGAATCGGTCGATGTCACCCTTGGCGGTATCGTCCTCCATTTCCATCAAAAGCCGCTCGTAGCTCTCCAAAAATTCCGCGTCCTTTGAAATAAGCTCCGCGATAAAATTATACAAAAATCTTTCGCGCGTTTCGCCCTGATGAACCTTTTTTTGACATATGCGTCTGACTATGCGTGAGGAAAAATCGCTGTTGTCTATCAATACCACATATTGCGCCGTGACGACGCAGGCAATCTGATAGCGGCATCCCAAAATGTCCAAAAGTCGCGGAATCGCCCACGTTGCGTACAGACATTCCTGCTGACATTCCGTTTTGCAGAATAATATTTCCGAAAGGGATATATCAACCTCCGCCTGTATGCCGAGAGCCTCCAAAATGCTCGGATAGCCGCGCTCGTCCGTTATGACGAGCGCCGGTTCCCTGCTTTGCTTCACGGTTTCCAAATCGCTTTCGCGAAGTCTGCTTCCCAACAAGTATATCATTTATCGCCATCCCCTATGAAGTAGGCGAAATTCATTTGATTTTGCGCCACCTCGGCAAGGTTCACGCAGCTGTTTCCCATACGGTCGATGCAGTACAGTATTTTTATATACGGCTGCGAGAGGGTCTTTTTGCATTTGCCCCTGTTCACGCGCTGCATATGCTGCTTGCGCATTTCTATATCCAAATTGAGGACCTCCTCCTTGTGGCTCAAAACGGTTTCAAGCTTGGCTTTGTCGCCGTTTTTCAGTGCCGACAGCGCGTTTTCGTACATGGTTTCTATACGCTTTAGGCTGCCCTCAATATCGTTTAACGCGTCCTTTGAATAATTGTACTTTTTCTCAATCTTCTCCAAAACGGCATCCGCCATTTCCGCGGACAGACCGCCCATGCGCTCCACATCGGCAAGCACATACATAAGCTTCGCGGTTTGCGTCGCCTGCCTTTCCGTAAGCACGCCCGCCGCGAAAAGCTCCGCCAAATACTCGTTTATTTCCGAGTTCAGCACGCCGAGCGACTCCCCGTATTCCTTTATCTTTCTGACGGCGGGCGCTTTGCCGTTTTTAACCGTGCCGATAACGTCCGTAAACATTTTCTTTACAAGCTCGCTGTAATGAAGTATCTCCTTTGCCACAAGCTGCAGCGCCGCCGCCGGCTGCGTTATTACATTTCTGTCAAGATAGCGCGGCTTCGCGGGGTTTTCAAGCTCGTGCCTGCCGTCGGGAATAATCTTCATAACAAGCTTTACCATAAGACCCAAAAGTCCTATCCAAATAAGCGTCATGGCAATATTAAATGTGGTATGCGCGTTGGCAATCTGACGCGAGATAACGTCTATTTCCGCGCCGGAGGGCGATATGTAGGTTACAAATGCCGCCAACGGCTTTATCAGGAACAGGAACAGCACCGCGCCGGACACGTTGAACAGGGTATGCGCCAATGCCGTTCGCTTCGCGTTTTTGGATTGACCAATCGATGCCAAAAGCGCGGTAATGGTTGTGCCGATATTGTCGCCGAGCAGGATGGGGATTGCGCCGGTTAAGCCCAGAACGCTCGTAACGCCGTCGGCTCCCGCCTGCGAGGCGAAGTTTTGCAAAACGGCGATGGTCGCGCTGCTGCTCTGTACAACCAACGTCATAAGAGTTCCCACCGCCACACCGAGAATAGGAACATCCGCAACCTTGGCTATCATATTCGTGAACACCGGACTTGACGCGAGCGGCTTCATTACGTCGCCCATTGTTTCAATGCCCAGGAACAAAAGTCCGAACGCGAAAATCGTCATTCCGATATTTTTAAGCTTTTCCTTTTTGCTTATAAACGAAATTATAAATCCCGCGAAAATGAATACATATATGTAATCCGTTATCTTAAACGCGATTATCTGCGCCGTTATGGTTGTTCCGATATTCGCTCCGAAAATTATCGAGATTGCCTGCGGGAGCGTCATAAGTCCCGCGCTTACAAAGCCTATCGCCATAACGGTGGTCGCGCTGCTGCTTTGCAGCACCGCCGTTACCAGCGCGCCCGCAAGCACGCCCAAAAGACGGTTCTTTGTAAGAAGTCCGAGTATGCGCTTCATTTTTTCGCCCGCCGCCTTTTGCAGACATTCACTCATCAGGTTCATGCCGAATATGAAAACCGCCAAGCCGCCGACAAGTCCGAATATTATTTGTAATGTGTCGTTCATATTAATCCCTTCCTTTGTTTATATCTTCCCACCTTGAAATTTCTCCGGTGAACAGTGCCTTTAGCTCGCGCGAGGTAACGCTTTCCAACGGGTTTTCGGCGTTTACAATCACCGCTATTCCGTCATACGCGATAACCTTGTAATCAAGAAGCTCCTTTTCATAGTCCTTTAATTCGCGCGACGCCATTCCTATGCCGCATAATCCCTGCATAGCGTCGTTTATGCCGCCGGTGGAGTCCGAAACAGTTATTTCCACTGTCGCGTTTGTGTTTATAGCCTCATATTCCTCCGCCAGCTCGCGAATCAGCGGCGCGGCTGAGGTGGAGCCGTGTATGGTTATTGTTCCGCCGCTCATATCAGACAGAAAATTAACACTGCTGTGAACCGGTGCGTAGGATTTCTCGACAACGGATTGTCCCTTGCCCATGACGTAGGTCATAAAATCCTGCTCGACGGCGTTCAGCTCGCCCGACCATACAAGACAAAACGGTCTGCTCAGAGCGTATTTTCCGCTTACGACATTTTCAAGCGTACCCGCGGCTCCGTCAACCGTCAGCGTTTTTACATTATCGTCCAATTCGGTTCCCATTGAAACATAGCCTATCGCCGACTTGTCGGCGGCGACCGCCTCTACAACCGAATCTGTGTCGGACGCTGTAAGCGCGCCGTCCGCCGCAGCGTCGGAATCCGCGTCGGCAAAGCCCAATAAATCCGCGAATGAGTTCCTTGTGCCGGAGCCCTCCTCGCGCGATACGACTTGAACCGCGCCCAAAGCGTCAAGTCCGCTTACCTGCCGCACGCCCTCCGACGCGCCGGTGCAGCCGCTTAGCGCGAAAGCCGCAGTCAATAAAAACAACAAAAATATTGGTAGGAATTTCCTTTGAAACATATGATTCACCTCTCCGTTTTAGGCGGCGCGGTATTCCTACTTTTACCGCGCTCCGCAGCCCGCGTCCCCGCGGGACATCTTAATTCAGCCATATTAATTATATATGCCTTATGTAAAATCCGCTATCACGTTTATGTAAACGCTGTGTAAAAAGTGGTCGGATTTCGGCGGATTTTGCGGATTGATTTTTTGACAAAATATATGAAATGTCTTGCAAAAAGAGGTGTTTTGTGGTAAAATAACTATGTCACACAAACTAAATATTTTGAACAGGGCATTTTTTGTATTGAGATGCTTATGCTTTTTTGTTGTACTAAAATAAAATTGGCAAAAATGTAAAATCCACTTAGTATGACGATAAAGGATAAGTATGTCCTGTTCTATAAGGTTTGTGTGACAACAATAGGAGTTTGCATTTTTCAGTGCGATACTCCGGTGTCGCACTTTTTTAATTGCGGGGGTAAAGCCGTTCTTTAATAAAGGTGCGTCAAATTAAATTTTATTAAGGAGGGTTTCTGATATGAAACAAAGATTACAGGGATTGATTGCGGGTATCACAATCGGGGCATTGTGCGCGGGCGGCATAGCCTACGCGAAAAGCACAACGGAAACAATCGAAGTAACGTACAGCGACATACGCGTTTATACCGACGGTGAGGAGGTTGACATGAAGGACGCGAACGGTCAAAGTGTGGAGCCGTTTATCTATAACGGCACTACATATTTGCCGGTAAGAGCCGTCGGCGAAGCTGTCGGCAAAGAGGTAAGCTGGGACGGTGTGGAAAAGGTGGTATATCTCGGTGCGAAGCCGGGTGAAACGGAAAACTGGCTTGATGTGTGCGGACCGTATGAGTATGTTGAAGGTCATAAAGAATACAGACTTACGGATAACGAATATTTTACGATGTCGGGCAATAAATATACCAACGGTTTTACATTGGGTTCTAACAGAGATTCGGCTGCATTGTTTAATTTAAACGGAAAATATGAGTCGCTGTCTTTTACAGTGGGTCATGTTGACGGTTCTGCTCAAGAGGACGCAACGTTAAATATTTATTTGGACGGTATTATAGCATATACAAAAGATTTGAAATATGAGGATGTTGCAACGAAAGTAACTGTTCCTTTAAATAATGCACTGCAAATGAAAATAGAAGTGACCGGCGGTCATAATTTTACTAGCAATCATTACGGCTTCTCCGAGGGCATATTTGAATAATTTTCTGTATATAACCCGCAACAGCCGTATGAAATTGCTTTCATACGGCTGTTTAATTTGTTATTACGGAGCCTATGTCCTCCAAAATTTCGCGTTTCAGCGGGTAGATTTTAACGCCGCGGCTTTCGCAAAAGGATTTAATCTCTTCCCCGTCGGGGTGCGAATAAATATCCCCGTTCACCGCGAGCGTGCCGTCGCTTATAAGTCCGGACGCGCCGCCTATGAAGCCGTAATCAAGACCGCGGAGCTTAATATTGCCCGCGCTTATTTTGAGAACCTCAATGCCGCGCTCCGCCGCCGCTTTCGCTATGCCGTTATCGGAGGTTATGATTGAATTTCCCGTAACGGGGCATATATTGCATTTGCTGTAGCCTTGATTTACGTTTATAATCGTTCTGCTTTTGTACTCCGACAGAATTTCCCTCGCCGTGCAAGCGGCTTTGCAAATTACAAAATCGCCGAACGACGCGGTGTTATAGCAAATGTCCAGCGGATATTCATATCCGAGCGGCTTTTCGCCCTTTATCAGGGTAAATTCTTCGGGAAGATGCTTTTTATAGTGTTCAAAGGTCTGCGGCGCACATACAAATTTATTATTTCCGAGGTAATGAATTTGTATATCCGCATGGGACGCGACCGCGTCGTATAAGCAGCCGAGCTTTATTGTCGGAATGACCTTTATTCCGAGATTTTCGAGTGCGTATACCGTTTCATCGGCGGCTCTGCAATCAATAACAGCGATTTTTTTCATATTATGTAAACCTCCGATTTATATAGGTTTACATAATATAGTTACGGTAAACCTAAAATACTTCCAAAAATTCCGCCGCCGCCTGAGCCATTACGGCGGCTCCTATCGGAATTGCGTCCTCATCGGCTTTGAATTTGGGACTGTGTATGGGGTATACCGCGCCCTTTTCCTTATTTCCCACACCAAGCTTGAAATACGCGCCCGGGACGCGCTCGCAAAAGTAAGAGAAATCATCTCCCGCCATTGATGGTTTATCCAATGTCACAATATTTTTTACGCAATTCAGCTTTTTCGCGCCGCGGCAAACTATATCGTTCATTTGCTCGTCATTTACGACGGGCGGAAAGAGCTTGTTGAAAATAAAATCAATATCGGCGCCCATTTTTTTTGCCGTTTCCGCGGCGGTGGTTTCGAGTAAATCTATGAGCATTTCGCGCGTTTCGTTATCGAGCGAGCGCGCGGTGCCCATAATTTCGGCGGTTTGCGGTATCGCGTTGTTGCAGGTGCCGCCGTTAAAATAACACACGGTCATAACACACGGCGCGTCCTTTAAAACGGTTTGGTTGAGCCTTTCAAGCTCTCTTATTACAGCCGCGCCTATTGTTACGGGATTTACGCAATCCTGCGGCGCGGAGGCGTGTCCGCCCACGCCGTGAATTACAATCTTAAAATCATCGGGCGACGCCATTATAGAGCCGTTTTTAATTTGAATGTTACCCGTATTTTCCAGCGGCTCAACGTGGAGCGCGAACGCGCCGTCAACATGAGGATTTTCGAGAATACCCTCGTTAATCATAGGCAGAGCGCCGCCTATTCCCTCCTCCGCCGGCTGAAAT
Organism: Bacillota bacterium; assembly: GCA_021203665.1. Lineage (GTDB taxonomy): Bacteria > Bacillota > Clostridia > UBA1381 > UBA1381 > Hominilimicola. The sequence goes on along the minus strand of JAJQAT010000042.1, from coordinate 12,126 downwards.
ACAAGCTTTACGTTTCCGTTAAGCGTGCCGCGCATATCGTTTAATATTTTCGCCGCGCCCAATAGGCACGCGGTATGAATATCGTGTCCGCACGCGTGCATATAACCGGCGCGCTCGGATTTTATCTCAAAATCACTTTCATCGGTTATCGGAAGTCCGTCTATGTCCGCGCGCAAAAGAACGGTTTTGCCGCCGGCTTTGCCCTTTATAAGAGCGACCGTGCCGGTCTTTGCGGCTGTGGTATAGGGAATGTTATATTCCTCGAGCTTTTGCCGTATAAATGCCGACGTTTTTACCTCCTCAAAGTCGGTTTCGGGCGTTTTGTGGAGCCGGCGGCGTATGGAAATAAGCTCTTCCCTCATTTCAAAAGCCTTTTTCTCTATCACTTTATCATCTCCTCGAAGTCACTTTCACTGATAATCTCAATTCCGAGGGTGTTCGCCTTATCGAGCTTACTTCCCGCCTCCGCGCCGGCAAGCACATATGTGGTTTTCTTCGATACGCTTGACGAGGTTTTTCCTCCGAAGCTTTCGATTATTTTCCCCGCCTCGCTGCGCTTATATTTTTCCAATGTTCCCGTAAGAACGAATGTCATACCCTCAAACCGGTTGTCTACGGCGGTTTGCTCGCTGTCATCAACGCAGTTTACGCCCGCGTTTTCAAGCTTTTCTATAAAAGCTTTGGTTTGATCCTGCTTGAAAAAGCTGACAACCGATTCAGCCATTTTGCCGCCGATGTCGGGTATTTCCGTAAGCTCCTCCGGTGACGCGGCTCTGAGGTTGTCCAGGGTTTTATATTTCGCGGAAAGTATTTTTGCCGCCTTTTCGCCTATGTGGCGTATTCCGAAAGCGTTTATCAAACGGTATAACGGATTGCTTTTGGATTTTTCAAGCGCGGTCACGAGATTTTGTGCCGATTTTTCTCCCATTTTGTCCATATCGGCTATGTCGGCGGGGTTTACATAATATAAGTCCGCCGCGGTTTCGATAAGTCCTCTGTCGAGCATTTGCTCGATAACGGAGGGTCCCAAGCCGTCTATATCCATTGCCGGACGGGAGACGAAATGTATAATATTCCTAAGACGCTGAGCGGGGCAATTAACTCCCGTACAGCGGTATGCCGCCTCGCCCTCCTCGCGTACTATCGGCGCGCCGCATTCAAGGCAGTACTCGGGCATTTCAAAAACCTTTTCCTCGCCGCTTCGCTCCTCCTTTATGACCTCCGTAACCGCGGGGATAATATCGCCAGCCTTTTGAATAACCACGGTGTCCCCTATTCTTATATCCTTTTCACGGATATAATCAAGGTTGTGGAGCGTCGCTCTTGAAACATTTGAGCCGGCTATATGGACGGTGTCAAGTATCGCGAGCGGCGTTACAACGCCCGTTCTTCCGACCTGCACGCGTATATCGCGTATAACGGTTTTTTGCTTTTCGGCGGGATATTTATATGCTATCGACCACCTCGGAAATTTTGCCGTGTCTCCGAGCATCTCGCGCTGTGCTATGCTGTTGACCTTGATAACGGCGCCGTCTATGTCAAAGTACAAGCTTCCTCTTTCCTCGCCTATTTGCAGAACTCTTTCATACGCTTGATTAATTGTATTATAGGATTTTTTGTCGAGTATGGTTTTAAAGCCCTGCTCCTTTAAAAATTCAAGTCCCTCAATATGCGTGCTTATATCCGCTCCGCTTATTTGCTGAATATTAAAGACAAATATATCGAGATTTCTTTTGGCGGCTATTTTCGGATCGAGCTGACGCAGAGAGCCTGCCGCGGCATTTCTCGGATTCGCAAACAGCGGCTGCATTTCCGCCTCTAAAATACCGTTTATTTTTTCAAAATTGCTCCTCGATAAAAACACCTCTCCGCGCACCTCAAGAAACGGTATTTTATCCTTTAATGTAAGAGGTATGGAGCGGATTGTTTTTAAATTTTCGGTCACGTCCTCTCCGGTAATACCGTCGCCGCGCGTTGAGCCGCGCGTAAATTCGCCGTTCACATATTCAAGCGAAACGGAAAGACCGTCGATTTTTTGCTCCACGACGTACTCGGCATCGGGCGCGGCGGCTCTTACGCGCCTGTCAAAATCAATAAGCTCCTCCTTTGAGAACGCCTTTTGCTGACTGAGCATGGGAACCTCGTGACGCACCTCGGAAAATCCCTTTACCGCCTCGCCGCCGACGCGAACCGTGGGCGAGTTCGGTTTTTTGTATTCGGGGTAACGCTCCTCAAGCTGTTCAAGCTCCACAAGCATTTTATCAAAATCAAAATCCGATATTTCCGGGGCGTCCTCCACGTAGTATTTATGATTATGGTAATTCAGCTCTTTGGTTAATTCTTCAATACGTTTTTCAATATCGTTCATCAATCAAAAATCCTTTCTGTTCGGCAGACGCGGCAATATTCCCGTTGCCGTAGTATTCCGGAGTATCTCCGACTATTATTGTTTCCGTAAGCAGCGCCGTGGTATGCACCGTTTCGGTTTTCGCGAACGCTAATCCGATAAATGACATCTCTATCGAAACGTCAAGATACAGCTTGTGGTGTACCTGGTTTATCCCCGCGGATGAAAATTCCTCGTTAAAATCTAAATTTACTATGCTTATCGGGTATATTCTTACGGGAATCTTGGGTCCCAGTCCCGCGAGAAAATAAAAATTCGCCGCGCTTCCGAGCGGTATATATACGGTTTCGGATTGGCTGTTTTTAATATTATCCTGTATCGCCCGATTTATTTCGGCTTTCAATTTGTTAATTTTAACCGTGTCCGTTTCAAGCGCGGTTACACCGTCGGAATTTTCTTTAAATTCGGCAAGATTGCCGTAATCGCCGTTTGAAAATACTTCGGACACGGCGTCGTTTACCACGCGGTTTGCCAAATTATTCGCGTAGGCGGCGGCATACGCGGTAAATGTCGGCTGAAGGCGGTATATAACTATAAAAAGCATTAGAATCATGCAAATGGCAGGCAGTATAAAAGCCGCCGTTTTGCTTATTCTCATTCTTGCGCGCGATAATCCGAGCCTCATAAAAATCCCTCCCCGACACTGTATATTATGTCGGGGAGTATATTTTGGTTACTTATATTCTCTTTGTGTTGATTTCCTCTGTAATCATCGCGATAAATTCATCGACGGACATCGCGCCCATATCTCCCTCTTTTCGCGAGCGTACCGATACGGAGCTGTTTTCTATGTCCTTATCGCCTATAACAAGCATATACGGAACCTTTTCAAGCTGAGCCTCGCGGAGCTTGTAGCCTAATTTTTCACTCCTGTCGTCAACCTCGATACGAATTATGCCGCTTTCCTCAAGCTTTTTCTTTACCGAATAAACATAATCGAGATGTCTGTCGGCGATAGGCAGCATCTTAATCTGAACAGGCGCAAGCCATGTCGGGAACGCGCCCGCGTATTTTTCGATTAAGAGCGCCAATGTTCTCTCATAGCAGCCGATTGACGTTCTGTGAATGATATACGGGTTCTTCTTTATACCGTCGCGGTCAACATATTCCATACCGAATTTTTCGGCAAGCATTTGGTCTATCTGAATGGTTACAAGGGTGTCCTCCTTGCCGTGGACATTCTTAATCTGTATGTCGAGCTTAGGACCGTAGAACGCCGCCTCGCCGATGCCGATTTTGTAATCGATACCCAAATCGTCAAGTATGGTTTTCATCTTGCCCTGAGCCTCGTCCCATTGCTCCTGTGTTCCGATATACTTTTCCCTGTCGTTGGGATCCCACTGTGAGAATCTGTACGATACATCGTCTATAAGACCGAGAGTTGTAAGCATATAATTTGTAAGCTCAAGACAATTCTTAAATTCCTCTTCAAGCTGCTCCGGAGTACACATCAGATGTCCCTCGGAAATGGTAAACTGGCGTACTCTGATAAGTCCGTGCATCTCGCCGGACGCCTCGTTTCTGAAAAGAGTTGAGGTTTCGTTAAGGCGCATCGGCAAATCGCGGTATGAGCGTCCTCTGTTTAAGAATGCCTGATACTGGAACGGGCAGGTCATAGGACGCAGCGCGAAAACTTCCTTGTCCTTTTCCTCGTCGCCGAGGACGAACATTCCGTCCTTATAGTGATCCCAGTGTCCCGATATTTTATACAGATCGCTCTTTGCCATAAACGGAGTTTTGGTAAGCTGCCAGCCGCGCTTTTGCTCCTCGTCCTCTACCCATCTTTGCAAGAGCTGTATTACACGCGCGCCCTTGGGCAGCATTATCGGAAGGCCCTGACCGATATAATCGCAGGTCGTGAATAATTCCAGCTCGCGTCCGAGCTTGTTGTGGTCGCGTTTTTTAGCTTCTTCAAGCTTTTCAAGATGCTCCTCAAGGTCGGTTTTGTTAAAAAATGCCGTGCCGTAAATTCTTTGGAGCATTTTATTCTTTTCATCGCCGCGCCAGTACGCGCCGGTCGCGCTTAAAAGCTTATAAGCCTTGACCTTGCTTGTGTAATTCACATGAGGTCCCGCGCATAAATCGACAAAATCGCCCTGCTTATAGAACGAAATTACAGCGTCCTCGGGTAAGTCGTTTATAAGCTCAACCTTGTACGGCTCATCCTTCATCAGCTCCAATGCCTCGTTTCGCGGAAGCTCAAAGCGCTCGATTTTGAGATTTTCCTTCGCGATTTTTTTCATTTCCTTTTCAAGCGCGTCCAAATCCTCACGCGTGAACGCGTGTTCGGTGTCAAAATCATAGTAAAATCCTGTGTCGATAGCCGGACCTATCGCCAGCTTTGTGTCCGGAAACAGGCGCTTTACCGCCTGTGCTAAAACGTGCGACGCCGAATGTCTTAATGTTTGCAGTTCGTTCATTTCCATTTTATTATTCCTTTCCTTTCTGAAAATAAAAAGCACCCCTAAGAATACTCTTAGGGGTGCATAAATTTACACGGTTCCACCCTAATTACAATACGAAATGTATTGTCGCTCGGTTCAGCCCTGTTTCGTAAGGCGCACGGTATGCTTAATGAGAAAATCCGTTCGGCATACTGCTCAAAAGTGGTATTCGCTTTAAACCCGCCAAAGAACGCTTACAGCCTATGGCGCTCTCTCTCTTATGGTTTTTGTCTAAAGCTACTGTCTTTATCATCGCTTTAGTATATTGTAACACCGTTTTTCCGCTTTGTCAAGAAATTATTTCAGCATTTTTTTGAGATACTGTCCCGTGTACGAATCCTTTACCTCCGCAACCTGCTCTGGTGTTCCGGCGGCTATAACCGTGCCGCCGTTATCGCCGCCCTCGGGTCCCATATCGATGATGTAATCGGCGGTCTTTATAACGTCAAGATTATGCTCGATTACAACCACGGTATTTCCGCCCTCCACAAGCTTATTAAGGACCTCGGTAAGCTTGTGAACATCGGCGGTATGAAGTCCGGTTGTCGGCTCGTCAAGAATATATATGGTTTTGCCGGTGCTTTTCCTCGAAAGCTCCGTGGCAAGCTTAACTCTTTGCGCCTCGCCGCCCGAAAGCGTTGTTGAGCTTTGTCCGAGCTTGATATACCCGAGTCCGACCTCCTGCAGGGTTTCGAGCTTGCGTCTTACCTTCTGTATATTCGAGAAAAATTCGACAGCCTCGTCAACCGTCATTTCAAGCACCTCATAAATATTTTTGCCCTTGTACTTGACTTCAAGGGTTTCGCGGTTATACCTCTTACCCTTGCACACCTCGCACGGCACGTATATATCCGCGAGAAAGTGCATCTCAATCTTCTTTATACCGTCGCCGGCGCACGCCTCACAGCGTCCGCCCTTTACGTTAAAGCTGAAGCGTCCCGATTTATAGCCGCGCACCTTTGCCTCGTTGGTTGACGCGAACACCTCGCGTATATCGTTAAAGAGATTTGTATACGTCGCTGGATTTGAACGCGGCGTTCTGCCTATCGGAGCCTGGTTGATGTCTATGATTTTGTCAAGCTGTTCAACGCCCTTGATTTCCTTGTGCGCGCCCGCGCGGGTTCTGGCTCTGTTCAGCACGCGCGCAAGCTTTTTATACAGTATCTCGTTAATAAGCGAGGATTTTCCGGAGCCCGAAACGCCGGTGACGCAAGTCATAACTCCCGTGGGAATTTTCACATTGATATTTTTGAGATTATTTTCCTTTGCGCCCCTTATCTCAAGCCAACCCGTCGGCTTGCGGCGCTCGGGCGGCACTTCGATTTTCAGCTCGCCGCTCAGATATTTTCCGGTGATTGAGCGCGGCGACTTAATTATATCCTTTACTGTCCCCTCGCCCACAAGCTCACCGCCGTTCACGCCAGCGCCGGGACCTATATCCACAATGTAATCGGCGGCGTACATGGTGTCTGTATCATGCTCGACAACAATTACGGTATTGCCCAAATCTCTCAGATGCTTTAGTGTCCCTATAAGTCTGTCGTTATCGCGTTGATGCAGTCCTATGCTCGGCTCGTCAAGTATGTACAGCACGCCCATAAGTCCCGAGCCTATCTGCGTGGCAAGACGTATTCGCTGCGCCTCGCCGCCCGAAAGCGTACCCGACGAGCGCGACAGCGTAAGATAATCAAGTCCGACGTCAAGCAAAAATTGAAGTCTTGCCTTAATTTCCTTTATAATTTGCGACGCAATCATAAGCTCACGCTCGGTAAGCTCAAGGGATTGAATAAATTCCATTTCCCTGCGTACCGACATGCTTGTAAGCTCATATATATTCAGACCGTTTACGGTAACGGCAAGCACCTCGTCGCTGAGCCTTGCTCCACGGCACTTGGGGCAGGTCACATCATTTATATAACGCTCAATATCATTCTTTACATAATCATAGGTATTTGAATTGTATCTTCTTTCAAGATTGTTTATTATACCCTCAAACGGAGCGGAATATGAACCGCCGCCGTAGCCGCGCTCATAATTAAAGTCGATTTTTTCCGTGCCCGTACCGTAGAGGACAATATTTTTAATATCATCGGGAAGATCCTTATACGGTGTGTTTACGTCAAACCCGTAATGCTCGGCAAGCGCGGTATAGCACATATGCGCCGTGGAGCCTGTTTTTGAGGCGTTTGCCCAGCCGGTGGCGGTTACGGCGCCCTCTATAAGGCTCAAATTCTCGTCCGAAACAACAAGAGCGGGATCTATTTTTGGCAGTGCGCCCAAGCCGTCGCAGTGAGAGCAGGCTCCGTAAGGATTATTAAAGGAGAACAGCCTCGGAGAAAGCTCCGTAAGGCTTATTCCGCAGTCATCACAAGCGAGGCTTTGACTGAACGACATTATTTCGCCGCCTATCACCTCCACAAGCACAACATCGCCCGTAAGCGAGATTGCCGTTTCAAGAGAATCCGTGAGCCTTTGAGTTATATTGCCGCGTATAACCAGTCTGTCCACAATTATTTCCACATTATGCTTTTGTGTTCTGTTTAATTCTATGCTTTCGCTTAAATCATACTGTATACCGTCGGCTTTCACGCGAACATATCCGCTTTTCCGCGCGTGCTCGAACACCTTTTTATGCTCGCCCTTTTTGCCGCGGATTACCGGCGCCAAAACCTGAATTTTGGTACCCTCGCCAAGCGACATTACGGCATCGACTATCTGGTCTATGCTCTGTCTTTTGACAACCTTGCCGCATTTGGGGCAGTGCGGTATGCCTATTCTCGCGTAAAGCAGTCTTAAATAGTCGTAAATCTCGGTGACGGTTCCCACGGTTGAACGCGGATTTTTTGATGTGGTTTTTTGGTCTATGCTTATCGCCGGAGAAAGTCCCTCGATATAGTCCACATCGGGCTTTTCCATTTGTCCCAAAAACATTCTCGCGTATGACGAAAGAGATTCCACATACCGTCTTTGTCCCTCGGCGTAAATTGTGTCGAACGCGAGAGAGGATTTTCCGGAGCCGGAAAGACCCGTGAAAACCACAAGCTTTTCGCGCGGAATTTTTACGTCTATGTTTTTCAAATTATGCTCCCTCGCGCCTTTGATTATTATGTCTTTTTCCATTGATTACTACCCCTATTCCAAATAGCACGTGCCTACTGCAAATAGCACGTGCCGGACTCCTTATGGCGTTCAAGCACGTCCTTTCTTTCCGCCATCGCTATTTTGAAATCCTCGAGCATTGACTGCTCGAAAACCTTTTCTATCAGCGGATGCTCGGAATGTATGAGAACCGCTCTGTTTATTACGTCGAGCCTTTCGGACTCGCCGAACTCACGTATGTCTATGATTTCGGCGTCCTTGCCCGTGATGCCCTTTATTTTAAGCTCGGTGTCGTATATCTCCTGCATTGTGATGTTTCTGTCGCAAAAGCAAATAAAGTCCACTATGTCCTCATGCTCAATCATATATATAATCGGCGTGAGAATGTTTTCGGATATTATGTTTATCATTTGCGTTGTCTGTTCAGACGTCATTTTTATCCACTCATTTCCTTTTTCAATTTGCGTATTCTGTCGCGAAGAGCCGCCGCCTCCTCAAATTCAAGGTTGTCGGCGGCTTTTATCATTTTAGCCTCCAGCTCGGCTATTACCTTTTCGTAATTAATAATATTTTCCTCCGGATTTTCCTCGGTATCCAAAGGCTTAAGCGACTCGATAATATCGCGTATATCCTTTTTTATCGTTTGCGGAACAATTCCGTGTTCCTCGTTGTATTTTTTCTGTATCTTGCGGCGGCGCTCCGTTTCGTCAATAGCGCGGCGCATGGAATTTGTTATTGTATCGGCGTACATTATAACCTGTCCCTCGCTGTTGCGCGCGGCTCTGCCTATCGTCTGGATAAGCGACATTTCACTTCTTAAAAATCCCTCTTTGTCCGCGTCAAGTATAGCGACAAGCGCGACCTCGGGAATATCAAGACCCTCGCGCAGAAGATTTATTCCGACAAGCGCGTCAAACTCGCCCGTCCGCAAATCCTTTATAATTTCGGTACGCTCTATTGTTGTTATGTCGGAGTGCATATAACGCACCCTGATGCCCACGCCCGTGAGATAATCGGTCAAATCCTCCGCCATACGCTTTGTAAGCGTTGTGACAAGCGTTCTGAATCCCCTTTCGGTGCGCTTGTTTATTTCGCTTATTAAATCATCAATCTGATTTTCCGTCGGTTTTATGAATATTTCGGGGTCAAGCAGACCGGTGGGACGCAGCACCTGCTCGGCGATTACGGAGGAATGCTCCTTTTCGTAATCGGACGGAGTGGCGCTTGTGAATATTACCTGGTGGAGCCTTTGTTCAAATTCCTCAAATTTAAGAGGTCGGTTATCAGCCGCGCTGGGCAAGCGGAAGCCGTATTTTATAAGAGTTTCCTTTCTGGCTCTGTCGCCGTTATACATGGCCCGAACCTGCGGCACGGTGACGTGCGACTCGTCTATTATCATCAAATAATCCTCGGGGAAATAATCGAGTAAGGTATAGGGCGCGCTGCCCGGCGCGCGTCCGCTTATATGCCTCGAATAGTTTTCTATGCCCTGGCAAAATCCTATTTCCTGCATCATTTCGAGGTCATAGAGAGTGCGCTGTTCAATTCTCTGCGCCTCGATAAGCATATCGCGCTCCTTAAAATATTTTACCTGCTCGCGCATTTCAGCCTCTATACCCGCCATCGCGATACGCATTTTTTCGTCGGTTGTGACGTAGTGCGACGCCGGTGAAATCACCGCGTGCTGTCTTACGCCCACAATCTCGCCGGTCACAACGTTGACCTCGCATATGCGCTCGATTTCATCGCCGAAAAATTCCACCCTAACGGCGTTTTCGCCGTTATTTGACGGGAATATTTCAACGACGTCTCCGCGCACCCTGAATTTGTTTCTGACAAAGTTAATATCGTTGCGCTCATACTGCATAGCGACAAGCTTTTTTAAAAGCTCGTCCCTGTCGCGCTCCATTCCGACGCGGAGGGATAGCATAAGATTTTTATAGTCCTCCGGATCGCCCAAGCCGTATATGCAGGATACGCTCGCGACGATTATGACGTCCTTGCGCTCAAGCAGGGCAAAGGTTGCGCTGTGGCGAAGCTTATCTATTTCTTCATTGGTCATCGCGTTTTTTTCGATGAAGGTATCCGACTGAGGTATGTACGCCTCAGGCTGATAATAGTCATAGTAGGACACAAAAAATTCAACGCAGTTGTTCGGGAAAAACTCCTTAAATTCACTGCACAGCTGAGCCGCGAGCGTCTTATTATGGGCAAGCACGATTGTAGGCTTGTTCACCCGCGCTATTACATTTGCCATGGTAAAGGTCTTTCCGCTTCCCGTTACGCCGAGCAATGTCTGGAATTTTTCGCCCCTTTCGATTCCGTCCGCAAGAGTTTGAATAGCCTCCGGCTGGTCGCCCTGCGGCTCAAACTCTGAAACAAGCTCAAATTTGTCCATTAGGCTTTCCCTCTTTCATGTATTAATCGGCGAATTTAACCGATTATTTGATTAGATTTTTTACAAGTATATTTACACGTCTTGCGTTTACCGATGTATATTTTTCCACATTATCTATAACGGCAAGCTGTATTTTTCTGCATACGTCAAAAATTTCGCAGCCGTATTTTAAAATGACCGTCATATCAATATGTACGCCGTGTCCCGTTTTGCGAAGATTTATATGAACAACCTTTTCCATAAATTCTATTTTGTTCGCCTCGTGTATCGCGATTTCGTTGATTACGTTATCCGAAAGTGTGTAATCGCCCATATAGCTGAAGGTCGGACGCACGATGGACTTGTCCGCCTCGGCGGTGTCCACCTCTTTATCAAGATTTTTCTGAAATCTGCGGAGCGGGTGGATAAAAAATCCGGAAAATTCTTTTTTTATCTCAAAGGTCGGCACGGGTATAACGTGCTTGCCCTCCACCGTGCGCATTCTGCGCGCCATATTCATCTCCTCACTGCTTGCGACGTCCTCAATGCGGATGATTTGCTCAATATCGCCCGCGCCGATATTTTGGGCGATTTTATTCACCATTCCGTCGGAGGTGCCCAAAATCATAAGGCATTGAATATTGTACCTTTTCAGCGCGCGCCGCGCTTCGTCCACCTGATAAGAGCGCATAAAAAGCGCGTGTTTAACGGACGCGATTTTGGTGGGTTCTCTTTTTGCCGATGTTCCCGCGATAACCTTACCGTGGGAAATAAGCAGTCCGTCGTCTATAATGGCGTCGGCGCCGTATTGCTGAGACACCATGACGCTCCTATAGCTTTTCCCCGTACCGCTCGGACCTACAAATGCAATGACTTTCATATTAATCCTCCGTTACGCCGCACCGCGGCGGCACAAATCTTAACGCGAAAAAAGTATAGCTTGTTTTTCACGTTAATTCCTCGTTTTTGTTTTGTTTTATCTTATACGACAGCGTCATAAGCGGATCTGACAGATGAACGTTTTCCACCGCCACGCGCTTATCAAAATTAAGCTCCGTGTATGAGAAGTTCATAAGACCCTTGACTCCGCATTTAACAAGTCTCTCAGCCGTTTCCACAACCGCCGCTTTGGGGACTGTGAGTATTCCTATATCAACTCTGTTCGCGCGGAGAAAATCCTCCAGCGCGTCGACAGACATAACCTCGACGCCGTTTATCACGGTGCCTATTATGCTCTTGTCGTTGTCAAAAATACCTATAAGCTTAAACCCGCGTTTTTCAAAGGTATTGTGGCTCGCCAGCGCTCTGCCGAGATTTCCCGCGCCTACTATTACGGTAGTATCGCCGTCGTTTAATCCGAGGATTTCACCGATTTCACTGTGGAGATGCTCGACGTTGTACCCGTAGCCCTGCTGTCCGAAGCCGCCGAAATAGTTAAAATCCTGCCGTATCTGCGACGCGGTAACATTCATTTTGACGCTAAGCGCATTTGATGAAATCCTCTTTATCCCCTGCTTCATCAATTCTCCGAGATACCTGTAATACCTCGGCAGACGCTTAACCACAACCGCCGGTACTTTTTTAATATTCTCGCTCATGTCTTGTATACCCCTTGTTAATTTAAATCGGAGCTTACCGCCCCATCAAGCCCGCATGAAACGGAGCCCGCATAGGTTATATAGTAGTTATTATACCATATTTCACAAGGTTTGTACAGTACCTTTTATTTCATTTTTGCAATAAAATTGTATAAACGTCAATGATAGTTGACACATTTTCCTAAAAAATAAAATATTCCA
>JAJQAT010000158.1 GCA_021203665.1 Bacillota bacterium | reverse complement strand
CGAAAAGGTCAGACTCCGAGGTAGGGAGCTGACCTTTTTGTCTACGGTCTGAAAGCCTGACGCGGTTTATGCGTCGGGCTTTTCTTTTAATAACAGCTCCGTATAATATTTTTCCAATTCGGGATATTCCAAAAGTCCTCTGCGGCCGTCGTCGGTAATGCCGTAAAGTCCCTTGTCTATTTTTTTAAACCAACCGAACACGTTCCGCGACAGAATAAGCTGAGCGTTGTCCGCGCCGCCCTTATCCCTCACCTGCTTTGGCGACAAATCGCCGTACATATCCAAAATACAGGCTATATGTATACATTTTTCGGTGTACGCCGTGACGATTTTGGTGCCGGTAACGCCGCCGGTGTTTGTATCTATCGTTCTGCCGTTTATTTCGTTCATAATTTCCCTGCGCTTTTGCGTGTTTTTGCGCGTAAAGCTGTACGGCTTCGGTGCGAAAACGATTTCCGCGAATGAGTGGCTGCCGCGCAGCGATACAAATATAAGTCCCAGCTCCAGCTTTTTTATAACCGAAAATGTGTCGCGGAATTTTTTGAATGAATATTGCTTCGGCTTCGGCACGGCTATATAAACGTCCGCGCCGGTTTTTTGACGTTTTATTCCCTGTGAAAGCAGCGTGACTGACAGATTTTTTTTAAGCTCCACAATGATAAATTCATCGTCCTTAACAGCGGTCATATCGCAGTCTATGACCTCCGCGTTCACCCTGTAGCCGCGCTTTTCAAAGAGGTCGCGCACGGGAGGATAAAGCTCTTCCTCTTTCATATTTCCCTTAGCTCTCCCGGCTTAATTTCGTAATGCTCGCGGTCAACCGCAATCCATACGGAAATCGCGTTCGGATTGTACACCTTATCGCCCTTGGCAGTGTATTTAAGATTTTTCGCGGCGTTCATATAGTCCACAATCTCAATATTCGTCGCGTACCATATATCCTCTCTTCCGCCGATAAATTCGCAGAATCCCTCGATTAAATCCCAGCTGTCGTCGCGGTCAAATTCATAGCTGTGACCCCATATGTACATCATGTAAAGATACTGCGTTTTATGTAGGTCCGCGAAACGGCGGGCGTTTTCCATAAGGTTGTGACCGTGGTGGCAGGTGGAGGTCCATTTAAGATAATTTTCCGGAAACGCGAAGCTGTCGGTGTTGCCGACAACGCGGCAGTATTCGATGCCGCACGCCGGAAGAAGATTTACAATATCATTGCTGTACGAGCCGTTCGGATAGCTCATGCCGCGCACGGGGTATCCCACCGCGCCCTCAAGAGCCTTTCTGTCCTCGATTATCTGCTGAACCACCTGGTCTAAAGGACAGCGCTCAATGGTCGGGTGAGTCGAGGTGTGGCATGACACCTCGTGACCCTTGTACACATCCTTTACCTCATCAAGCTGTATTCTCTCGCTGTCAAGCGCCATGTAGCCGGAATTAAGGTGAAAGGTGCCTTTGATTCCGTGCTTGTTGAAAATTTCGATAAGGCGGCGGTCAAAGATTTTTCCGTCGTCATAGCTCATTGTAAGCACCTTGTGCTTTCCGCCCGGAAAGCAGGTGTAAATTGTTTTAAGAGGTCTTTTGTTTTCCATTTTATATTACTCCTTTTGTGAATTATTTTTCATCCGAATGCAGCTGTACTACGGTGATTTCGGGTCTGTTGAAAAGCCTCGGTATAAACATAGGATTGCCCACGCCTCGGCTTACAATCATATCCGTGCGCGGAGATTTGTAATATCCGCCCACATACTTCGGGAAGAATACCGGTGCTTTGCTTGCCCAGCTTGATTTGGGCGATACCACGCCGCGCCCGCCCGGCAGACGAAACTGACCTCCGTGCATATGTCCGGCAAGTATAAGGTCAAAGCCGTGGTATTTGAGAGTGTCAAAAAGGTTCGCGCGGTGAAAGAGAAGTATGTCGTAAACGCCCGCGCGCGGAAGCTTTGACAGCGCGTTTTGTATATTTTCATTGATTTTTGAATTGTTCATTGAAAACGGGTCGTCTATGCCGGACAGCGCGATTTTTCCGCCGCCGCGCTCCAATATGACGCGCTCGTTATGCAGGGTAATTACACCCGCCGCGGTAAGCTCCGTTTCAAACTGCTTATAGTCGCCGCGCCACACGTCGTGATTTCCGGTTACGGCATACACGGGCGCAATATCGGAAAGATGCCCGCATAGGCGCACTCCGGCGGCATAGCTGCCCTTGTCGTGCACAAGGTCGCCCGTAGATACGATAATATCCGGCGATTCGCGCGCGATTTCCTCCACAAGCCCGGGAACGCTGTCGCCGTGATAATCCGAAATCTGAAGTATTCTAAAGCCGTTAAATCCCGTCGGGATTTTTTTCGATGATATATTATAACGCGTAACTTCAAGCCTGTTATCCAGACCCTTTACGGCGCAAAGTATTCCGCCCGTAACGGCGGCGGTTTTCAAAAGCTTTTTCAATTCAATCGTCCTTTCAGCCGGTTCTTCTGTATATTATACCACCATTTTTCAATAAAAACCACTCATTTCATTGAAAAATGAAAAATAAAATG
>JAJQAT010000226.1 GCA_021203665.1 Bacillota bacterium | reverse complement strand
AGATAAGACAATGGACAAGATAGTGGCGCTTTGCAAGGGCAGAGGCTATGTGTATCCCGGCAGCGAAATTTACGGAGGGCTTGCCAACACCTGGGATTACGGTCCTCTCGGCGTTGAGTTTAAGAACAACGTAAAAAAGGCGTGGTGGAAAAAGTTTATACAGGAATCCAAATATAACGTGGGACTTGACTGCGCTATTTTGATGAATCCGGAAACCTGGGTCGCGTCGGGTCACGTCGGCGGCTTTTCCGACCCGCTTATGGACTGTAAGGAATGTAAGTCGCGCCACAGAGCGGACAAGCTCATCGAGGACTACGCTCACGAGCAGGGCGAGGATATTACCGTTGACGGCTGGAGCAAGGAAAAAATGGTGGAATACATCACCGAGCACAACATAGTATGCCCGAAATGCGGCAAGCGGAATTTCACGGACATACGCGAGTTTAACCTTATGTTCAAGACCTTTCAGGGCGTTACGGAGGATTCCTCATCGGTTGTTTATCTGCGTCCCGAAACGGCTCAGGGTATATTTGTAAACTTCAAAAGCGTACAGCGCACAAGCCGCAAAAAGGTACCGTTCGGCATAGGACAGATAGGAAAGTCTTTCAGAAACGAAATTACTCCCGGCAACTTCACTTTCAGGACAAGAGAGTTTGAGCAGATGGAGCTTGAATTTTTCTGCGCGCCCGGAACAGACCTTGAATGGCACGCTTATTGGAAAAAGTATTGTATGGATTTTCTTTTAAGTCTCGGAATGAAGGAGGAAAATCTGCGCTTCCGCGACCATTCCCCCGAGGAGCTTGCGTTCTATTCAAACGCCACGTCGGATATTGAGTTTGTGTTCCCGTTCGGTTGGGGCGAGCTGTGGGGTATCGCGGACAGAACCGATTACGATTTAAAGCAGCATATGAACCACAGCGGGGAAAATATGGAGTATATGGATCCCGCCACAAACGAGAAATACGTGCCGTACTGCATAGAGCCGTCTCTCGGCGCGGACAGAGTCGCGCTTGCGTTCCTTGTGGAGGCTTATGACGAGGAAACCCTCGAGGGCGGCGATACAAGAGTGGTTATGCACCTGCATCCGGCTCTCGCGCCCGTAAAGGCGGCAATTCTTCCGCTTTCAAAAAAGCTTGACGAGGGCGCGACCGCCGTATACGAGCAGCTTTCAAAGAAATTTAACTGCGAATACGACAATGCCGGCTCAATCGGCAAGCGTTACAGACGCCAGGACGAGATAGGTACTCCCTACTGCATTACCTTTGACTTCGATTCTCTTGAGGACAACGCCGTTACGGTGCGCGACAGAGACACAATGGAGCAGCAGAGAATTAAAATAGACGACCTTGAAAAATTCCTTGAGGAAAAAATCGATTTTTAAAAATATTTTTAAGAGGTGTTTAAAATGAAATTTATGAATGAGTTTAAAAACTTTATTATGCGCGGCAACGTAGTCGATATGGCTGTCGGCGTTGTTGTCGGCGCGGCGTTTAAGAGCATTATAGATTCTCTTGTGGACGATCTTATAATGCCGCTTATCGGCGTTCTGACAGGCAAAATCGACATTTCCGGACTTTCGCTTACCATCGGCGATAACGGACTTGTCCTTACATACGGAAACTTTTTGCAGCAGATACTTAATTCCTGATTATCGCGTTCGCGATTTTCTGCGTTGTAAAGGCGATGAACGCCCTGCGCGAAAAGCTCGCGACAAAGGATGAAAAAGAGAAAAAGAAGTCCGGTCCCACCCAGGAGGAGCTTCTGACGGAAATAAGAGATTTGCTTAAGGAAAAGGACAAGACGGCAAAATAAAAATAATAAAAAACCTCCGCGCAAACGCGCGGAGATTTTTTTGTCCGATTATTCAAAATCAAAGGTTTTCACAAGCATGGAATCGTCCGTGGGGTTAAACTCGGTAACCTGAACGGTCAGCTGCGATCTGTCGCGCAGCTTGTACGCCTTTTGAACGGTGATTGTATCGCCCTTGGACACGTTTTCCACCATTGAAAGCATTTCAACGCCGTCTACGCCAACCACGGTAGCCGCCGGAAGCGACTCGTCATTCTGGTAAGCCTCCACCTTCAGCGCGCCCGTGAACGGCATATCCTCGTCGCCGGTGTTCTTGTACTTAAAGGATACAACCGCGACGTCCTCGTCCTCATACTGTATGAGCTTCGCGTCGGAAATGGTTACCTCGGCATTGCCCAATGTGCCCTCATAATCGTCCTTTGACGACTCCGATGTAGCCTCCTCGCCCACTACGGCGTCCATATCCACATATTCCGAATATTCCTGATCCTCGGAATATTCCCTTGCCGTGTACGCGTCGGAAACATCCGTCTGTTCCGCGCTTTGGCTGTTCTGCGCGTCGGTGTCGGCATCCTCGGTCTGTCCGCAGCCCGCCGCCGACAATATCAGCGTCAGCGCCGCCGTTATTATTAACAGTCTTTTCTTCATATCATTTTTCCTCCTCAATGAATTTCAAGCCTATACTATCACATAGAAATTTAAAAATCAAGTGTATATAAAAAAATTCATAATCTATTC
>JAJQAT010000122.1 GCA_021203665.1 Bacillota bacterium | reverse complement strand
TTGCCATGCAAAAAAACGCTATTTCAAAAAAATGTCGAAAATTCAGCGGATTTTTTTCAAAATTTGAATTTTTATGTTGAAATAGACTTGGTAATATGATAAAATCTTGATATGGTTAAAACAACATAATCGAAATTATGTTGTCAGCCTCATTGCCATTTTTCTTAGCACGCTCCGATGTGATTTTTCGCTTTCGAGCGTGTATATTTTTGTCGTGTTGATATTCGAGTGTCCGAGGACGCTTGCTAATTTTACGAGGTTTTTCTCAACCGCATAGAACATCCGCGCGAACAGGTGGCGGAAGTTGTGCGGGAATACCTTTTTGTCCGATACGTTTGCTTTTTTGCAGAGCGATTTCATCTCGCGCCATATGCTTGTGCGGTTAAGCGGTTTGCCGGTACGGGTGATGAATATCGCGCCGGATTTTATGCCGTGTGTTTTCGCGTACTTTAACAGCTTTTTCGCGAGTGCGCCCTCTATTAAAATTGTCCGCGTTTTACCTTTGTTTTTCACGACCGCTTCACGCGCTTTCGCCGCCTCGACCGTTATGTATTGCAGCTCCGACACGCGTATGCCTGTTCCCGCGAACGTCATCAGCATATGGTACAGTCTGTCGTTGCCCTTTGCGGCGTTCAAAAGCCGCTTGTATTCCGCTTCGGTCAGCTCGCGCTCATCGTCCGCAAATGTCTGCGCCTGTATCCGCTCGGCTTTAAGGCGGCAGTCGGCGCGGTTGATAAAGTCAAAGAACCTATTCAGCGCCGCAATAGCTGTGTTGACGCTTCGCGCTGCGTGCGTCTCCAAAAGCCACGCCTTATACTCCATAGCCGCCACCTTGTCAAGCGCCCGTTCCCCAAGCCACGAAACAAACGCCGCCGCGTCCGCCGTGTATTTCGCGACGGTAGCGTCCGCCCGCTCCTCCGCGATTAAGTATGCCCTGAATTTTTCGATTAAGTTCATAATATGAATCCTCCTTTGTGGTTTTTTTATTCATATTATACCCGAACCGCAAAAGAAAAACGAAAAACCGTCGCGCCGACTTTCATTCCCGCAAGTGGAACAATAGAACATAGATTTTCGGCGTTAAGGTAAAACTATATTACTTTGCAAGTTTCAATCTCCGTAAGATTTGATTTTATGCGGTTTATTTATATTCTAAATTTCCACCTTTGAACTATTTAACGATTAAAAGAAAACATTGTATTAAAATAGCATACCGTCAGCACTTGAAACCCCAATTTCAAGGTCGGACATCAAATCATATTGCTTCGCTCATTCCAAACTCCAAAACAATAGCATTTATGCGATGTAAAACGCTCTAAATGCTGACATTACAAAGAAAAAAAGCGGTATATCGCAAAACCCGCGATATACCGCTTTTTATACCTTGTTTGACAGCCTCCCGTAAAATTTGTTGTTATACTGTCTTACGGTAGGCGCCCTTCAGCGTCCCATTTTATTTACCTCGTCATATGTTATTATATCGTCAACATCAGCGATAACGTCAAGGTAATCGCGGCACGCCTCTTTCGCGCTGTCAAGGTCAAGCATTTTATAGTTTCCGCATTCAATCTCGCTCGCGCCGAAAACCGCGCCTGTGTGGTCTATTGTCTTTTGCAGAACGTCCTTGACGATTTTCAGAACCTTATCCTTTGTCACGACGTCTCGAATCAATAAATAAAATCCGGTCTGACAGCCCATCGGTCCGAAGTACAGCACCTCGTTTTTTATATCCGAATTTCTCACATATGTCGCAATCATATGCTCAACCGTATGAAGAGTTACGTTATCGAGCACAACACCGCAATTCGGCTTGCAAAAGCGCATATCATACGTCACCACGTCGGCGTCCTTTCTCGATATATAAATACCCCTTTCAAGCTTTCTGTGGTCCACCTGAAAGCTCTTTATTTTACGCACATCAATACACTCCTTTTATGCTTTCCAAAAGCTCAAGAATTATTTTTACCGAATTTGCCGCAGCCATTTTTGCAAATTCGGGATAGTCCATAGGCGAATCGTCATTCGCGCCGTCGGAAATCGCGCGCAGCACACCGAACGGCGTGTTATTCATCACGCATACGTGTCCTATGCTCGCGCCCTCCATTTCGGCGGCTATCGCGCCGAAATCGCGTATTATCGCGTCGCGCTGCGCTTGCGTGCTTATAAATTGATCTCCCGAGGCTATTATGCCCCTTTGTGCCTTTATTTTTCCGACTTTATTAACCGCGCTTACCATCATATCGGCAATTACTCGATCACACGGCATTTTTACCATGTTTATTCCCGATATAAATCCCTTTTCGTCGCCTATGGGCGTTGTGTCCATATCATGCTCCACAACATAGTCCGCGACGGCTATGTCGCCTATTTTGAATGTGTCGCAAAGTCCTCCGGCTACGCCCACATTTATGATAAGACTTGGCGAATATTTAAGTATCATCGCCTGCGCGCACACCGCGGCGTTTACCTTGCCCACGCCTGCCGCCGCCACAACGGTATCGACACCGTTTACCGCGCCCTTGAAAAAATCAATGCCGCTTATTCTCTCTATCCCGCTGTCCTCCATAAGCTCCTTCAAAGCCTGTACCTCAAGCTCCATAGCGCCTATTATTCCGATAAGCATTTGATTTCCCTCCTTTTGTGTCTTGTTGCCAACATGACTTATTATACATTAAAATCCGCGTGAGGTCAATATTTTTATACGGTTTTCTTTCGGCGGCTAACCGGCGGCCGCAAGGGTCGCCGCTGCAAACTGGTCGTCGAGGGCGCCGACCCCCTACAAATTCAAAGCGGAAAGGATGGATTTGTTGGTGATTTTGGCAATTTAACCCTTAATTATTTGATTTTTCCGCGTCGATATGGTAAAATCATTATCAGCAAGGGAGGTCATGTTATGTCAATTTCTTTTAAGGGCGCGAAAAGGTACAGGAAGCGCAACGGGTTTTCCGCGGCGGCGCGGATAAAAAGACCGCTTCCCGCTCCGGTGTATTTTTACAGCCTTAGGCAGGGCGGCATTCTGCTAAATCCCATTGTCAATGTCGGCGACCATGTGCTAAAGGGGCAAAAAGCAGCCGATTTCGACAGCTTTGACGCTCTGCCGATACACAGCGCGGTTTCCGGCACTGTAACGGATATATCCGAAAATATGATTTCAATAGAGAACGATTTCCTGGACGAAAGCGTTCCGGCGTCGGATTTCGGCAAGGCAAACGATGAGCTGACAAGCCGAGAAATGCTCTGGATTATACGCGAGGGCGGAATATGCGAGGCGGCAAGCGGCGTTCCGGCTCATATACTGCTTTCCCCGCAAAAAACGCCCGACCGGCTTATTGTGTGCTGTTTCGACAGCGACCCTTATGTTTCCTCGCCGCAGGCGGCGGCTCTCGGCAACACGGAGCAAATTCTCGACGGACTGAATATTGCGCTGCGTATTCTGGGAATAAAAAAAGCCTCGATAGGCGTTGAGAATGACACAAGAAAGATTTTCTCGGATTTTAAATACCGTCTCAGATACAACACGGATATTGAGCTGTACTCATTAAAGGCGCGTTATCCGCAAAGCCGCGCCGACAAGCTTGTCAGGACGCTGACCGGACGCGGCATCGAAGACGCGAATTGCGCGGTTATTTCCTCCGAAACACTCCTGAACATATCGGAGCTGTTTAGGACAAAAATGCCTGTCACGAAAAAAATAGTGACAGTTTCCGGCGATGATATACTTTTACCGAATAATTACCGCGTTCCTATAGGTATGCCTATTTCGGCGCTTTTGAGCGATGCGGGTTATACCGAGCCGCAAACCGTTATACGCGGCGGCGTTATAGACGGCGGGCAAGTAACCGACCTCGATACTCCGATTGATAATCACACAAGCGCGGTTATCGCTTTTAACGATAACGGAAATATACCGAGATACAGAAAGGAGCTTATCTGAAATCAGATAAGCTCCTGCTGTTCCAGAACCATACATAACAGCTCGTACGCGCATTCGACGAAATTATTTATTTCATCGGGCGTTGTGTACTTGTATTCCCTGTTGATATTGCCTTTAAATGTTTCATAGTAATCGGCGATGAATTTAATCTGAACCGTCAGCTGATTCTTCTCGTAATATGTAAGATAGTCCTTGACATTGCCCGCGTTTTTGAGTATATCAAGCGCGGGATGCTCCGTAAGGCTTTTGAGATGCTCGGCGTCTATATCGTTCCAATCCCTCTTTATAACCTTGAGAAATTCCGGATTTTTCGCGTACTCGTCCGCGTATTTAACGCGGGTGGGCATATACATCGTTACCGACCACATTATATCCGTCAGAAGATGCGCGTAATAGCCGAGATAAAACCAATAATCATCGTTTTTTTCTCCCGTGAGATACGCGTCGTAAAAATCCTTATACCGACAGTCGCGCTTCATTCCGCTCGGCGACCAATGCGTCACCGTGGGCGGCGGCGTAAATTCGCCGAAGCTGTCCTTTTCTCCGTAACCGCAGTCGGGAGCAACGCTCCCGATTACAAATTCCCTATGATGCTCTTTATCAATCCTGTTAAGAAATAATCTTGCTACTCTTAAATGTACTCCCCAAGTTGCCAACAAAATACACCTCCGTTTACCACTGCTGTGACGCTAAGCCGCGTACAAGAGCGACACAATTTTCTATGTCGTTTATATTTGCCATTTCCGACGGCGAATGAATATACCGTGTCGGAATCGATATTCCGCCGGTTTTTACTCCGGCGCGCGTAAGATGAATCGCTCCCGCGTCGGTTCCGCCGTCCGTCATTATCTCAAGCTGATATGGTATACCCTCCCGCTTTGCCGTTTCTATCATCACCGAGCGGACAAGAGAATCGCACATTATCGAGCGGTCCATTACCTTTACAGCCGCGCCCTTTCCCATTTCCACAGCCATAGTCGGCGCGGACGGGGTATCGCCCGTATCGGTAACGTCAACGGCTACCGCGATTTCTGGTTCAATATCAAACGCCGCCGTCCTTGCTCCGCGAAATCCCACTTCCTCCTGAACGGTGAACACAAAATACAAATCGTTCGGACTTTCCTTTATTTCGCTTAACGCCTTTAATATTACCGCGCAGCCGGCTCTGTTGTCAAGCGCCTTTGATATAATATTATCGCCGCGTTTTACGAATCCGCCGACAAATACCGCCGTGTCTCCCACGGATATTTGCTTTTGCGCCGCCTTTTTATCCGCCGCGCCGATGTCTATATACAAATTACTCAGCGCCGGTTTTCCCTTGAACTTATCCTCCTCGGCGCCTATAACGCCCTCAATGCCGTTTGAAAAACGCACACGAAGATTTACAAGATTTGGGATATTAAGTCCGCCGACAGCGGAAAAACGTATAAAGCCCTTATCGTCTGTATCCGTGACTATTATTCCGATTTCGTCCATATGAGCGGCGAACATAATCTTCTTTCCCCCGCCCTTTTTATGAGCCGTAAGATTACCCATCGCGTCAACATATACTTCATCGCAATATTTTTCCGCCTCGGTTTTTATATACTCCCTTATCGCGGTTTCGTTTCCGGACGCACTGTTTATCTGCGTCATATCCTTTAATATTTTTAAAGTATCCATTTATATCATTATCTCCTTACGCCGGTTTTGGCAATACGAATTATAACGGGGAAAAGAAGCAAGCAGATTGCCGTTATGAGGAGCGCAGTCGTATGTTTATACTTCAAGCTCCGAATAATGGTAAAATGCGCCGCTTATTTTTCACGTTATATCTCCGATTTTATTTAAATATAGGCTAATATATTCCGACACGGCGGTTATATCGTCCTTTGACATTATCGATACCGGCGAGCGGGAATATCTGCAAGGGATAACAACGCCCAAGCTTGCCGCGCCTCCGGTCTGCATTGCGCCCAGGTCGCCGGCGGCATTTTTCAAGGCTCTTTCGCGCACCTTGATTTTTTCCCCGCGCGCAAGCTTTATCATACGGTCGGTCAAATTCCTGTCCGCTATAGCCGTTTTGTCCGAATAATTTACAACCGCGCCGTCTCCCAAAGCCGCGCCGCCTCTATCCGTTTCACATCCGTGCATATCGGTTGTATCGGCGGCGGAAACAGTCAGAACGGCATCTACATTCAACCTGTGCGACGCGATAAACGCGCCTCTCGCGCCGACCTCGCTCTGCGCCAAAAAGCAGGCGTAAACGTCGTAAGGATAATTCTCTTTAAGCGCCTGTATAAGCGCGCGACACCCGCCGCTCCTTTCAAGAGCCTTGCCCTTTACGGCGGCGCCTATTGTCTCAAATTTGGTGTCAAATGTCACGTAGTCGCCCAAATTGACGCTTTTTTCCGCATCGGCTTTATTTTTCGCGCCTATGTCTATAAACAGCTTTGACACCGGCACGACGTTTTCTCTTTCGGATTTTGTCTGAAGATGTATCGCCTTCATACCGATAACGCCTTTTATTTTGCCGCCTATATTGACGCGCTTGGAGATTATTTTCCTCGGGTCGATATTTCCGACAGGCTTGAATTTGATATATCCCTTATCGGTTATGCTGCTTACGATAAATCCCGCCTCGTCCGTATTGACCGTTACGGCTATTGCCTTTGAGGAATCCGCGCCCTTTTTATACGCGATAAGATTACCCATACTGTCAATAATTATATCGTCAATATCGTTTTTGATTTCAGCCGCGATTATGTCCCGCACGGCGGTTTCATTGCCGCTTACTCCGTTTGCCTCGGACAGCCTTTTCAGAAGTTCAGCCATGACATGTCCCCCTTCTGTTCCTTTATAAATTCCGCGAGCAGCTTTGCCGTCGCTTTTACGTCCGATACGGCGAGAGTTTCCACCGATGTGTGCATATATTTGAGCGGAATTGACAAGAGTGCGGTCGGTATTCCGTCGCGGGCGGTCTGTATCTCCCACGCGTCGGTGCCGGTATTGCCGCCGTCAACGTCCGTGCTTACCTTGATATTATGCGCCTTAGCCGTGTCAAACAGCGCGGCTGTAAGCTTCGGGTGAAGATTGGGTCCCACCGACAAAACCGTGCCGGTGCCTACCTCAAAGGCGTTGTCGCTGTTATCCGGTGTTACGCCGTGGCAGACATCAATAGCCACCGCCATATCGGGATTTATCCCGTACGCGGTGGTTTTTCCTCCGCGGCAGCCGACCTCCTCCTGCACGGCGGCAACCGCGTAAACGTCAATATTCAAGTCCGCGTCTTTTATTTTTTTCATCACGGACATTATCGCGGCGACGCTTGCCCTGTCGTCCAGGGATTTTCCGCTGAACTGCTTTTTACCGAGCGTTCCGACGGACTGAGCGAGCGTTATACTGTCGCCCACGGATATTATTTCCCTTACCGTTTCGGCGTCCAAGCCTGTATCCACAGCCATATCCTTTATCTTAACCGTTTTGCCCTGTTCAAGAAGATACGCGGGCTTTATCCCTATAACGCCCCATATATCCCTTTTGCCGTGCACGGTTACCTCGGTTTGAGGAAGTGTTCTTTCGTCCACTCCGCCGACATTGGCAAAGGTAAGACAGCCATTTTCGGTTATCGAGGTTACCATAAGACCTATTTCGTCGCAATGCGCCTCTATCATAAGCCTCGGCGCGTTATAAGCGCCGCAGCGCCTTACGGCTATAACGCTGCCCAACGGGTCGATTTTTACCTCGCCGCAGTATTCGGAAAACATTTCCGCTATTTTGTCCGTAAGATAGTATTCATACCCCGATATGCCGCGCATATCGCTTAATTTTTTTATAAGTTTTCTCATTCTATTTCAGCTCGTTTACAAGTTTTTTAAACAAATTTCCGCGTTCCTCAAAGTTTCTGAACATATCAAAGCTTGTGCTTGCCGGTGTGAGTATCACAACGTCGCCATCCTTTGCCTTGCCTCTTGCGGTATTTACCGCGTCCTCATAGGTTTTTGCGCGGATTACCTCTATATCCTTTCCGTTTCCGGTCTTTTTTATTTCGGAGTCAAGCGCATCTTGTATTTTATCGGAGGTCGCTCCGATAAGAATAAGCACCTTTACGTGCTCCGCAAGCGCGGGACCTATATCATCATACGGTATTCCCTTATCCTTGCCGCCGCCTATCATTATTACCTTTTCTGGAAAAACGCGGAGAGTGTTTATTGTTCTGTTCGGACTTGAATCTATCGAGCTGTTATAATATCTCACGCCGTCAAGCGTTCTGACAAGCTCTATTCTGTGCTCCACGCCGCCGAAGGTCCTTGCCGTACCGCGTATCACGCTGTCGTCCGCGAGGTCTTTTACCGCCGCTATAGCCGTCATATAGTTTTCAACATTGTGCATTCCCGGTATCTTTATATCGTTAATATCAAGCACCGCGTCGGCGCCGCGCTTTATAACGGAGCCGTCAAGATACACGTTCGCCTTGCTTTGTCTTGAAAAATATCTGACCTCTCCCTTTGCCTCCTTGCCTATACGCGCCGTAACCTCGTTATCCGCGTTTACGACAAGCACATTACCCTCATTCTGATACAGCATAATATTTTTCTTGGCGTCTATATATTCCGCGTAATCCTTGTGCATATCGAGATGATTCGGACTTATATTTGTTATGACAGCGATTTCGGGCGATTTTCTCATCGTGTGGAGCTGGAACGAGGACAGCTCAAGAATAACCCAATCGTCCTCGGACATTTTATCGGTGTCCGTAAGCAACGGATTTCCTATGTTGCCGCCGAGCCAGGTTTTATACCCCGACGCCGTCATCATTTTATAAATAAGCGTTGTTGTGGTGGTTTTTCCGTCGCTGCCGGTCACCGCGATTATATGCGACGGGCAAACGTCAAAAAACACCTCCATCTCGCTTGTTACAATGCTGCCTTTAGCCTTTGCGTCAAGCAGCTCCGGCACGTCAAACCTCATTCCGGGAGTTTTAAAAATTATATCTCCCGAAAGATTTTTAAGATAATCCGCGCCCAGGCTGAATTTAACGCCGAACGTCTCAAGCTCGGTATAATTCGCGCCCAAATCCTCCTTTGAGCGTCTGTCGCAGGCGGTAACGTCCGCGCCCAGAGCGGAAAGATATTTTATCAGCGGCAAATTTGATATTCCTATTCCTATAACCGTGACCTTTTTATTTTTCACGCTGTTTTTGAACTCTTCAAGCTTAGTCATTGTTCAATACCCCTTTTTCATATCATTAGAAAAAGGCAGGATTTTACCCCTGCCTTATAGGTTTTAGAATTATTCGGCGTCCGCGGAAGCCTCTTCAGCCTCCGCAGGCTCGATTTCAATTGCTTCTTCAACCTCTACGTCCGGGTCTGTTGAATAAACAAGAGTCTCCGCCTTTTGAGGAACAGCCGGAATATCCTCAGCCGGCTTTTCTTCCTTTTCCGGTACCGGAATAAGCGCGCGGATTGAAAGGCTGATCTTCTTTTCCTCCCAATTAAGGTCGGTAACCTTAGCCTCAACCTCTTCGCCTATGGTAAGCACGTCCTCCGGCTTGCCGATTCTTCTGTCCGCAATCTGCGAAATGTGGATAAGACCATCCACGTTCGGCATGATTTCGGCAAACGCGCCGAAAGGCATCATGCGTACTATTTTACACTTAACAACATCGCCGATATTTATCTTTGACTGCGCGATTGTCCAGGGATTGTCCTCAATCTTCTTGAAGCCCAGGGAAATCTTCTTTGTTTCCGTGTTCATATCCTTGATATAAACATCGAGAACATCGCCTTCCTTAACAACCTCCGACGGGTGCTTTATTTTATTCCAGGAAAGCTCGCTTATATGAACAAGACCGTCCACTCCGCCAATATCAACGAACGCTCCGAATGACGTGAGCGACTTAACCGTGCCCTGATATTTCTTTCCGACCTCCGCCTCGGACCAGAATTTCTCTTCTCTTTCTTTTCTTGCCGCCGCAATGATAACTCTTACCGAACCTATGGCGCGGTTTCTTCTTTTGGCAATCTCGATTATCTTATAATTTACTGTTGTGCCGACAAGACTTTGAAGATCCTGCACAAATCTGCCCGAAGCCTGACGCGCGGGAATAAATACCTGCGAACCATCTGTAAGAGCGATTACTCCGCCCTTAACGGCCTTTATAATTTTTCCTTCCAAAGTTTCGCCCGATTCGTAAGCCGCTTTGATTTTGTTCCAACTTTCCATAGCTATCAATTTCTTTCTTGACAGTACTACCTTTCCCTCGCCGTCATTTACGCCAACGACGTAAACCTTAATTGTCTCGCCTTCTTTTACAACATCAGACGGCTTAAGTGCCGGGTCATCAGTCAGCTGGTCAGCCGCCAATTGTCCGTTATACTTAAAGCCACCCAAATCAACGATGACTTCATTATTCCGAACCTCTACAACTGTTCCCTCAATAATGTCCCCGTTATTCAGAGCCTTGCTTTCATACTGCTCAAACAGCTCCGCAAAGTTCTCCTCATTTTTTAGATTTTCACTCATAGCCTTTACTACCTCCTCGATAATACCTCCGGGTGTGGACGCGCCCGCGGTAATACCTATTTTATTATATGATTTTGTTTGAGGTAAATCCTCAAATGTTTCGATATGATAGGTGTTTTGGCAGCTGCTCTTCGATATGTCAAACAGCTTTCTCGTATTGGAGCTCTCCCTGCCTCCGATAACAATCATCATGTCCGAATTTTTCGAAAGCTCAGCCGCTTCCTTCTGCCTATCCTTCGTCGCACTACATATTGTATCAAAAACAAGGGTACTTTTGCAAGTTTTTTTTATAATTTGTACGATTTCACCAAAAAATTCTTTATTTATTGTGGTTTGTGCTACAATACAGATGTCTTTTCCGCGTAAAATTTCGTCAATTTCATAGTTTTTATCATTTATTATGACCGCGCTGTCATCACACCACCCGTTTATGCCTATTACCTCGGGATGATTTTTGTCGCCGACGATTACTATTTTATATCCATTTTTGTAATGCTCGGATACAATTTTATGAATCTTGGAAACGAACGGACAGGTCAAATCTATATACTCTCTCCCGCCCATATTTTCATACACGCTTTTCGCCACTCCGTGCGCGCGTATAACGACTGTGTAATCCTCGGGTATGTCTGACACGCTGTTATACGAATACACGCCCCTGCGCTCCAAATCCTCTATCACCTGGCGGTTATGAATGAGATGCCCGAGAGTCGCGATTTTTTTGCCGTTCTCGATTTCTCCGTATACTCCGTCAACCGCCCGCTTTACGCCGTAGCAAAATCCCGCCGTTTTGGCTACCGTTATCATTTTGTTATTCCTTTCGCGCCGTCCGCGTCCAGCGCTCTCACGCTGTCCAAAATGCCGTCGGCTATTTCCTGTATTTTTTCCTGTTCAAGCCTTTTGCCGTAGTATTCCTCAAGGGATATTGGCTTTCCGTATGTAACCGTTATTTTGTGCATCCACGCGTATTTTCCGGATATGCACACCGGCACAACCGGAACCCTTGCCCTTTGAGCGATAAGCACTATTCCGGGCTTAGCCTTTACCCTTCTGCCGTCCTTTATGCGGTGTCCCTCGGGGAACATGAGCATTACCTCGCCCTCGGAGAGGATTTTAAGCGATGCTTTTACCGCGCCTATATCTCCCTTGCCCCGATGAACCGGAAACGCGCCGAGCTTGCTTATCAGCGCGCCGAAAACGGGATTTTCAAAAAGCTCCTCCTTTGCCATAAAGCGCAGCTTTCTTTTGCTGCTCAGTCCCGCCGCGACGGGGTCCCAATTACTTTTATGGTTAAACGCGACAATCACTCCGCCCTCCTTGGGCAAATTTTCGCGTCCGACAAATTTGAATCTGAACACAAACATCAGCGCAAACCGCACTATGGCATAGCAAATCCTATAAAACATTTTTTATAAGCTCCTTTATTTTCTCCACGGACTGCTCAAAATTAAGCTCGGTGGTGTCCACAAGGACGGCGTCGTCCGCCTTTTTTAATGGCGCAACGGCTCTTTCGGAATCGTTTTTATCCCTGTACTCCATATCCTCCCTGATTTTCTGCAAATCGCATTCCTCGCCCTTTTCCTTGAGCTGTTCATATCTCCTTTGCGCTCTCGATTCCGCGGACGCGGTAAGGAAAATTTTGACCTGCGCGTTCGGAAGAACATAGGTGCATATATCGCGCCCGTCCATTATGACGTTGGCACTCCGCGCCATTTTGCGCTGAAGCGCGACAAGCTTGTCCCTGACCTCTTGTATAACGGCGACGTCCGACGCGCCTATGGAAACATCCTCCTCGCGTATGCGCTCGGAAACGTCCCTTCCGTTTAAATAAACCCGCTGACCCTTGTCGGTATACCTAATTACTATTTTGACCTCTTCAAGGCGGTTTATGAGCGTCTCACGGTCATTTCTTATGTCGATGCCGTTTTCTATCGCGAAAAGTGCTGCCGCCCTGTACATCGCGCCGGTGTCTATATACGTAAATCCCAGGCTTTGTGCCGCGGCTTTTGAAACGGAGCTTTTACCCGCGCCCGCGGGTCCGTCTATCGCCACTGATATGTAATTCATAGCTTTCTCCTTATTCAGCCAAATCGGGACGCAGTACCTTCGCGCCGCGAAGATAAACGTGAGTTATATCCTCCTTGGTTTTATCCGTGTTTATATATATCATAATGCGAATACATTTTTCAAGGCTGTTGTCGATAGCCGGCGC
This sequence comes from Bacillota bacterium, assembly GCA_021203665.1. Taxonomy (GTDB): domain Bacteria; phylum Bacillota; class Clostridia; order UBA1381; family UBA1381; genus Hominilimicola. The sequence goes on along the minus strand of JAJQAT010000122.1, from coordinate 6,149 downwards.
CGCCATATCCAGAAGAGGAACAAATGTAAGTCCCATTTCTCTCGCCGCCGCAGCGGGGAAAACCGCCGTCAGGTCATTCGTTACCGTGAAAATTATCGATATTGAGTCGGCGCGTTTTAAATCGTTTTTCTCCTCGATTTCCTCGATAAGCTCCAGCGTCGCGCCGATTATAGCCTCTCTTGTGTTCTCCGACGCGGTTGTCGCGCCTCTTATCGCTCTTACTGCCATAATATGTACTTCCTTTCATCATATGCTTATTTAATATTTAAACCGCTCTGTGACCCATTCCTATAGCCACATCGTTCAAATTCAAAAGACCTATCGCAAAAAATACGCATACGCCTATATGCGAGCCGTATCTCGCGATGCCTATCTTGCCGCCGAGATTGAGTCCGACGCATTTGTCTATAATCTGCTGCAAAGCCTCGTGAGCCGCGCCCGCGACCGCACCCTCCTCCGCGTGAGTGGAGCCTATAACGTTTTCGCGCTTCGCCGCCACAACGGCTCTCTCAAGTATCTTCGGCACCGCGCTGCCGAAATCGCTGCCGAAATCAATCGCGACCGAGCGTATTCCCTGCTCGGCGTTTTTTTCTTTTAAAATACTCTCTTCCTCACGAGTGTCCGTAAGCGCAATCTGTATCGCCGCCTTGCAGACCTCTCTGCTTCCGACTGTCACCGTCTATCCCTCCATACTCTCCGCGGCATTCATACCGGCAAGGTAACCGGTTGAAAACGCCGCCTGTAAATTATATCCGCCGGTATAGCCGTCAACGTCTATTACCTCTCCGGCAAAATATAAGCCCTTTACGAGCTTTGATTCCATCGTTGACGGATTTATCTCGCTTACCTTTACTCCGCCCGCCGTCACGATAGCCTCCTCTACGGGTCTTACGCCGACCGCCGTAAGCGGAAAATGCTTAAGCAGCTTTACAAGAACGGCGCGTTCCTCCCTCGTTATCTCATTTACCGCCTTATGCGCGTCTATGCCGGATAATCTCACGATAATAGGTATAAGCGCGCTCGGGAGCAGATCTCCGAGACTGTTTATAAGGTGCTTTTTGTTGTATTTTTCAAAATCGCGGATAATTCTCGCCGTAAGCTGCTCGTCCGTAAGCGCCGGTTTTAAGTCAATCTCGATTTTATATTTTTCACTTCCGATATTTTTCAGATACGCCGACATTGACAAAACCACGGGTCCGGAAATTCCGAAATGCGTGAACAGCATTTCTCCAAAATCGGAAAATACCCTTTTATTCTTGGCGTTAAAAGCGGTTATTTTGATGTTCCTCAGGGATAGTCCCATTATATCCTTTACCCACTTTTCCTCGGTAATTACCGGTATGAGCGACGCTTTGGCGTCTACAACCGTGTGACCCGCCTGCGACGCGAATCTGTACCCGTCGCCCGTTGAACCCGTTTTGGGGTACGATTTGCCGCCCGTGCAGACTATCACGCTGTCGCCCGTCAAACTGCCGCGAGCCGTTTTCACTCCCTTTACCGCGCCGTCCTTTATTATAAGCGATTTTACGGTATCGTGCCTTAGTGTCACGTTCTCCTTTAAGGCGTACTTTTTCAGGGCGTTTACCACGTCGCGCGCCTTGTCGCTTACCGGAAATACTCTGCCGCCTCTTTCAACCTTTGTCTTTACGCCGTTTTGCTCTATAAGATTAATTATATCATAATTTGTAAAGGTATACAATGCCGAATAAAGAAATTTTGAATTTCTCGGGTATTGATTTATCATATCCTCAATATCGGCGGAATTTGTGATATTGCATCTGCCCTTTCCGGTTATAAGCAGCTTTTTTCCCACAATATCGTTCTTTTCAATCAATATGACCTTATCGGCTGTTTCGGCGGCTTTGCCGGCGGCTATAAGTCCCGACGCGCCCGCTCCTATCACTATAACCGTCATTGCGTCACGCTCCACGTTTCAACATTTCTGTACACCTGTCCGACAGTCGGAACTATCTCCGTCTTTATCTTCGAGCCGGACAATACGTCGCCCTTTCGGTAAAACAATACGCTGAACGGCATATCGTTCAGTATAATATCGCCGTACTGCACAAAGAGCGCCTTTAGCTCCTCCTCGTCACGGGTCATTCCCATCTGCTCCGTAAGCGTGTCCAAATCCGCGCTGCTGTACGAAAAATAATTTCCGGAGGACGATACAAGCGGCGACAAATCAAGATTCGCGCCTATTTCCACCTCGCCTATCATCAGGTCGTAGTCCTTGGCGTCCACCTTTGCCATATATTCCTCATACGGGAGCGCGTTCACCTCCGTAGGGATTCCGAAATAATTAAAGTCGCCCGCTATTTTTTCGGCTATGCTCACCTTTTCCGCGCTGTCGGCATTGGTTAATATTTCAAGGGTCAGTGTCTGCCTTTCGCCGTCTACCGTTCTGACGTATTGTCCGTCGAGATTCACTCCCCAGCCGTCATTGCCGAGAAACTGCAGCGCCGAAAGCTCGTCGGATTTGAATTTGGTGTTTGTGTCGTAATAGTACAAGGACGAAGGATTTATCGGCAAATCACTCGCCACACCCTTTGAATAAATCGTGGAATTTACTATGCCGTCCTTGTCTATAAGCTTTGCGAGCCCCTTTCTGGTATCGGCTCCCGACAGGATTTTGCTTTGCAAATTATATCCCACAAATGTCATTTTATTGGTGATATACTCGTTATTTTTTGCGCTGCCCCTCGGCGTGTATTCCAAAAGGTCAACCGTGTTATCCGTTATGAGGTCAATTTCACTCGCCTCAAACATCGACTCGTATTTCCGCAAATCCGGCGCGGTATACACATACAGATTATCTATATTTGCCCTGCCGTTATGATAATTTTCAAACGCTGCGAAGGATAATTTTCCGGTGCTGAGCTGTGCTTCGTACTTGAACGCGCCCGTTCCCACGGGAATATAATTCGCGTCCAAATCCATATCCGTTTGATACTGTACTATGGGGAACGTGAGCAAAGAAACAAAGCTCGGCACGGCGCGCTTAAGCTCGATGCTTATCGAGTAATCGCCGGTTGCGCTGTAATCCTCTACATCCTCCAGCGAGCTTGTGTAGGTCGTTTTGCCCGCGAGTATCTGCTTAAACGTGTATGCCACGTCATACGCGGTAAAGCTCGAGCCGTCCTGCCATAATATGTTATTTTTTAAATTTATATCTATGGTTCTGCCGTCCGCGGAAACCGTGTAGCTTTCGGCAAGTATCGGATACGGCTGCATTATCTCGTTTATGTCAAAAAGCGGCTCGTATACAAACTGCATACATTCCTTGACCGATTCCGACTCGGTCAAAAGCGGATTAAACGTGTCAAAATCAAGTATTCCCACGCTTATGCTGTTTGAAATTTCCGCGGTATCGTTATTTTCAACTATGGTTCCGCCGTCCTGTGTTTCCTCCAAGGGCAGCTTTTCCTTTATTATGTCAACAGCGTCGCAGCCCGCGAGTGATATTGCAAGGCAGATTGCCGCGGCGGCTGAAATTATCCTTTTTATCCTGTTCATTATTTATCTCCAAATCTATATAAGCTCGATGAACGCACCGAGATTGCCTCTTTTTCCGTTGGTTTTTCTGTGCGAAAACAGCAAATCGCTTTCGCAGTATGTGCATATGCCGCAGTTGTCTATATTTTCGCGCAAAATTCCGCTTTCGATAAATTGCTTTTCTATCGCTCTTTGCATATTCACATGATATTTTTCGCCGTATTTTACGGCTGTATCGGCGCCGAATTCGCGGATAAATATTTCGGCGACATCGTCGCCCACCTCAAAATGACACTCCTGTATTGACGGTCCTATAGCCGTCAAAATATCCTCCGCCCTGCTGCCGTAATCCTTTTTCATTTTTTCGACGGTTTTCTGTCCTATTCGCTTTACCGTGCCCTTCCAGCCGGAATGTGCCAGCGCGGCTACCTTGAGCCTTTTATCGAGGAAAAACAGCGGCACGCAGTCGGCGAACAGCGTAACCATTGGGATGCCCCTTTTGTCCGTTATAAGCGCGTCAACGCTCTCGAATTTGTTTTCTCTTGCAATGCCGTTGCCCGCGTCCTCCTCGGTTACGGTGTGTATAACGTCCTCGTGAACCTGCTTTGAAAGCACCATGCGCTCTCTGTCCATACCGAGCGTATCGGCTATTATTCTGTAATTCTCCAAAACATTTTCGCGGCTGTCGTCACAATGAAAGCGCAAATTCATACTCGAATAGCAGCCCTTGCTGACGCCGCCCTCTCTTGTGGAAAAGCCGTGCCTTACAAGTCCGGTTTCCTCAAAGGACGTGATTGTGTAATATGAAACTCCGTTTTTTCTGTTCAGCTTAAACACTACTCGTCCCTCCGAAAATAATCATACACACTTTGGGCGGATTTAATATCCATTCCTTTAACATTCGCAAGCTCGTCAACGCCCGCCTCTTTTATTTTATCAATAGTTTTGAAAGTAGTCAATAGGGCTTTGCGTCTTTTTTCTCCGATTCCGTTTATTTTATCCAATTCGGATTCGATTTTTCCGTGTAATTGTCTGTGATATGTTATCGCCGCGTTATGAACCTCGTCCTGAATAAGCGTCACAAGCTTGAAAACGGGACTTGTCGGACTGATTTCTATTTCTCCGTCCTTTGATATAAGTCCTCTTGTTCTGTGCCTGTCGTCCTTGACCATTCCGAAAGCGGGTATATCCGTTTCAATCATATCCAAAAGCTCGGTTATGACATTAAGATGTCCCTTGCCGCCGTCAAGCAGTATAAGGTCGGGAAGAGGAAGAAATTTCGCGTCGCGGCGGAGCAGCTTGCCCTGCCTTATCTCGTCCTCCTCCTCAAGCGCGTGACGGAAGCGGCGGTATATAACCTCGCGCATTGCCGCGTAATCGTCCGCGCCCTCAAAGGATTTTATCTTAAAAAGCCTGTATTTGCGCTTTGCTTTCTTTCCGTTTTCAAACACCGCCATCGCGCCGACATTGTCCGCGCCCTGAATATTTGAAATATCGTAAGCCTCTATCCTGTTCGGTCTTTTCTCCAGTCCCAGAAGCTGCTGCATCGCGTCAAGCAGGGTGTTCTTTTCGCGCTCCTTCATAACCTTTATCCTGTAATTGCCGAGTGCTATATCGGCGTTTTTCTTTACCATTTCCACTATTTTGTGCTTTTCGCCGCGTTTCGGGTTGGATATTATTACCTTTTTCTTTTTTCTGCCGCGCAGCCATTCGGCAATCGCCTCGCGGTCGTCTATCTCGTACTCGGTTAAAATTTCCCCGGGGATATACTCGCTGTCTCGGTAAAACTGCTTCACAAAGTCCGTGAGAATTTCCTCGTTCGAGCAATATCGGGTGTTGTCTATCTTATAGCTTTCGCGTCCTATAACCTTGCCGTTTCTGATGAAAAATACCTCGCAAAACGCAATGCCCTCATCCCTCGCGAGCGCGATAACGTCCCTGTCGTCCTGCTTTTCGGTATTGATAATCTTTTGATGCTCCTCAATGTCTCGTATGGCGCGTATTTTGTCCCTTAAATCCGCCGCCTTTTCGTATAGCATATTCTTTGACGCCGCCGTCATTTGCTCTGTGAGGTCGGCTATAAGCTCCTTGTGGTTGCCGTCGAGGAATCTGCATATATCGAAAAATACCTGCCTGTATTCCTCCTTGGCGACGCGTCCGGTGCATGGCGCAAAGCAGTTGTTTATGTGATAATTTAGGCACGGTCTGCCCTTGCCGATGTCCTGCGGAAATTTTCTGCGGCAAAGCGGCGGCTTAAACAGCTTTTGCACAAGCTCCAGCGTGTTTTTAAGCGTGATTCCCGAAACATAGGGACCGTAATACTTCGCGCCGTCCTTTTGCAGCTTTCTGACCTTTAAAATTCTCGGGTACGGCTCGTTTATCGTTACCTTGATGTACGGGTAATGCTTATCGTCCTTTAGAAGTATATTATATTTCGGTCTGTGCTTTTTTATGAGATTGCATTCAAGCGCCAAAGCCTCGGTTTCGGAGTCGGTGACAATATATTCAAAATAAGCCACGTTCGACACCATCGCGAGCACCTTCGGCGTGTGGTTCGCGTTCTTTTGGAAATACTGCCTTACGCGGTTTTTAAGTATTTTCGCTTTCCCGACGTATATTATGTTGCCGCCGCTGTCGTGCATTAAATACACGCC
>JAJQAT010000205.1 GCA_021203665.1 Bacillota bacterium | reverse complement strand
CTTACGGCTTACGCCGACGCGGGGCGGAAAACGATAGCCGGAAATACGGTGCAAAAAAAGACGGATTACTCCGTCTTTAAAAGTCCGATTCACCGCCGGAGCTTTGCGCGGCGACCGGCTTTACGGGTTCCTTTTTCGCGCTTCCTTTGGGTTTATCGTTTATTTTCTTTTTCTTTCCGGCAAACAGCTTTGCCACGGTATCATCCACAAGGTAATGCGAAACAAGCGCCAGCAGCACGGTTACAACGTACACCGCTATAATATACTTAGTCTCCCCCACCATTCCGGTATGCACGAATATATCAACCACTATCATATGATACAGATACAATCCGTAGGACAAATCAAACCTAAAGCGTATTTTCCCGAAGCTGTAGCCGAATCCCACCGTCATCATACACAGCAGCAGCATTTGTATTATATCTCTGTACTCGCCGACGCGCACGCCGAATTTCTCACAGTAAAGCGCGCGGGCGACAAACAAAACCAAGCACAAAATCTTTGTCCGCGCCAGCACGGGTACTATCCTTTCCCGATACCGATACATAAACCAGCCTGCAAAATACATATAAAAATACGGTATGCACGAATGCGATATAATCGAGCGTCCCGTTTCGGGCAGTATCTCCTGCAAATACGGCACAACCAAATTCAGCGCCATTGAGACGGCTAAAATCAAAATCCATACCCACAGCCTTTTATTCTTGAGAAATTTATATATAACAGCCGTTATGATATAGAACTGCACCGTAAATATCATCGTCCACAGGTTGCCCTGGAAATTGCCTATTCCGAAATCGGTTATAAAATCCGGCTGCGGCAAATCGCGTATGAACACGAGCTGTCCCAAAAACCACGTCACAAACGTCTTATTGAACACGAACCCGCAAAACGCCGCTGCCACAAGCACTCCGACTATTATACATATCCAAAGCGACGGCACAATGCGCAGAACTCTTTTCTTCAGAAATTCCCACACGCTCTTACTTCTCTCCATTGACGCCGGCACCAAAAATCCGCTTATGCAAAACAGCATTGTAACGCCCGTAAACCAGTCGAAAATATGCGACGCCTCCACCATGCGCACGTGGCGCATAATATGCACCGTCATCACGTAAAACGCGCTGTATAAGCGCAGCAAATCAAAGCAGTTATTCGCAAAATCATATTTTATTTGTTTTTTTATTTCTTCCATCGCGCCACCCCATACATTGTCGATTATATTAATTGTATGTCGAATAAAAATATTATATGATATAAATACGGATAAGTCAAGGCGGAAAAATTTTTCGGATATTGTATTTTCGCTCGCGAAAAAATGAAATGAAAACTTAGATTTAAAGAGTATTAAAGAGAATAAACGAGAAAACGGGAGATTATAATTTAATTTATTAAAAATTTTCAAAAAGGTGTTGACAACGGTGGCAAAAGATAGTAAAATAGCCGTTGTGAGTTAAAGCAATACGCTTTGACAGGTTTTATAATAAGTATAGGAGGATACAACTATGAATTCAAGTTATTTGCAGAAACCGCAAGACGTTGAAAGAAAGTGGTATGTGATTGACGCGGCAAACAAGCCCCTCGGACGTGTTGCGGCTGCGGCGGCAAGCATATTGAGAGGTAAGCACCTGCCCACCTTCACACCGAACGTAGACTGCGGCGATCACGTTATCATTATCAACGCCGACAAGATTGTCCTTACAGGCAACAAGCTGAATCAGAAGATTCGCTACTACCACACAGGCTGGGTAGGCGGAATCAAGGAGATTCACTATAACAAGCTTATGGCGGAGGAGCCGGAAAAGGCTGTTATGTATGCCGTAAACGGTATGCTGCCGAACAACTCAATCGGAAGAAAGGCTCTTACAAGACTTCGTGTTTATAAGGGCGAGGAACACGAGCATCAGGCTCAGAACCCAATCGCTTGGACAGGCGAAATAAAGTAAGGAGGACAATATAATGGCTATAGAACAATATTACGGTACAGGCAGAAGAAAATCTTCCGTTGCAAGAGTTCGTCTTGTTCCCGGCAGCGGAAATATCACGGTAAACGGCAGAACAATCGATGATTATTTTGGTCTTGAAACACTGAAGCTTATCGTTCGTCAGCCGCTTGCGCTTACAAAGACACTTGATAAGTTCGACGTAATCGCAAAGGTTGAGGGCGGCGGCTTTACCGGTCAGGCGGGCGCAATCCGTCACGGTATATCAAGAGCGCTTTTGGAGGTTGACTCCGAGGCTTACAGAGCTGACCTTAAAGCGGCAGGTTTCCTTACAAGAGATTCAAGAATGAAGGAAAGAAAGAAGTACGGCTTGAAGGCGGCACGCCGCGCACCGCAGTTCTCAAAGAGATAAAATCAATATAAAAAAGTGCGAAAAACCCCGAAGCTATGCGGCTTTCGGGGTTTTCTTATGCCCCAAATTTTTTGTCGGCTTTGGCAAAATTTGACGAAATTTAACCTAATTTATGGCAATTTATCGGGGACAATTTGGGGTTAATTTATGTTTTTCGACCTCGCCGGGGACAATTTCGGGGTTAATTTTTAGAGCTATTATTGACTAAATTCTGCCATTTGTTGTGGTGAAATTTTTGTATTTGACGGCTGTGATG
>JAJQAT010000113.1 GCA_021203665.1 Bacillota bacterium | reverse complement strand
CAATAATATTGATGATCGGGGATAAAATAAATGTGTGAGATAAACGGACACACAAAGCAGCTTGGAATAATCGGGTATCCTGTTGAGCATACTTTTTCACCGAATATGCACAACTTCATATCCGAAACCATACATAATAATTACGTATACTGCGCGTGGCGCGTAAAGCCGGAAAACCTTAAAGAGGCGATTGACGGTATGCGCGCGCTTGATATAAAGGGAATTAACGTAACCGCGCCTCACAAGGTAGAGGTAATGAAGTATTTGGACCGCGTTGACGATACGGCAAGGCAGCTCGGCTCGGTAAACACAGTGGTAAACATGGACGGAAGGCTCTGCGGCTACAATACCGATGCCGACGGCTTTTGTATGTCGCTTGACAGGGCGGGAATAAAAATAAAGGACAGCCGCATACTTATAATCGGCGCCGGAGGAGTAACGCGTCCGACGCTTATTCGTCTTATAGACAACGGTGTCGCGTCGGTCACGGTCTTAAACAGGACAAAGAGCAAGGTGTGCGCGTTGGCTGAGGATATTTTAAAATGTAAGGACTTTAAAATAAACACAGAAATTGACACTCTCAAATTCGACATAGTAATAAACACCACCTCCGCCGGTATGGAGCCGCAGGAGAATGTACTGCCGACGGATAATATAGAGGAAATAGAGGATTTATCGTTTATTGACAGTAACACGGCGGCCGTGGATATGATATACAATCCCGACGAAACACTGTTTTTGAAAGAGGCTAAAAAGCGCGGAGCTTTGACCCTAAACGGTTTGGGTATGCTTATATATCAGGGCATCATAGCGTATGAGCTGTTTACCGGAATAAAGCTGCCGGAGGATATGGGCGGGAGAATAAAAAGAGAGGTGTTCGGCAGATGAATATAGTTATCACCGGCTTTATGGCGTCCGGCAAGACGGAGATAAGCAAAGCAATAGCGCAGATGTCGTGCTACAGTCTTATTGACACGGACGATATGATTGTCCGAAAAACAAATATGACGATAAACGAAATTTTTGATAAATACGGCGAGGAGCATTTCAGGAAAATCGAGCGTGAAATTATAGAGGAGGCGGCGGAAAGCAAAAATGCCGTAATATCCACCGGCGGCGGTGCGGTCCTCGACAAGCGCAATATCGATATTTTGAGAAAAACAGGCGTGATAATAAACCTCGCACCGGAATTTTCCGTGATAGAGGAGCGCCTTGAAAAGGCGAGGGAAACCCGACCGCTGTTACAGCGCGACAGCATAGAGGATATAAAGAAACGCTTTGAAATGAGAAAGCCGTTTTACGATAACTGCGACTACAAGGTAAATGTGATAAACGGAAGAACACCGCGTTCGTACGCTATGGAAATTTTAAAAATAATGGAGGATATTCAAGAATGAAGATGACGCGCGAGGCGGATTACGCTATCAGAATAGTGGCAATGCTTGCCATGGAAAACAAGCAAATCGAGGCTAAGGTTATTGCCGAAAAAAACGATATACCATATAGATTCACCCTTAAAATTCTGCGTAAAATAGTCCAATCGGGGATAATAAAATCATACCGCGGCGTAAACGGCGGGTACGCGCTTAACAAAAAGCCGTCCGAGATAACCCTAAGAGAGGTTATAGAGGTCATAGACGGCAAAATCGCAATAAACGCCTGTATGGAAAATCCCGAAATCTGCAAGAGCACCGGCATATGCTCAATTCAAAAAAAGCTGTATAATGTTCAAAAAATTCTGACAGAGGAATTGGAAAAGATTACGTTTGAAAATCTTTCAAAATAAAATCACAAAGCCGCGGCAAACGGGTTGTGCTTGCCGCGGCTGTTATTTTACTCAACGTCGTTTTTGATAAATCCGGAGATTTTTTCGATTGTTCGTATGGGCGCGTCCTGAGCCGTGCCCCAATCCATATCCTTGTTGCGGTAATCGAATTTCAGAGTGAATTTATGTATATCCTCCTGTATTCTGCCAAGCTCCGCGGACTGCTTCGCAAACATTGACGAGAGGAACAAAGCCGCCTGCGAGTCCTTCAGCGATTTTGGAGCCATATCCGCGAGCAGACGCATATGCTTTAGGCACAGACCCTTTGATTTGTCGAATTTTGCCTTGAATTTTTCGTCGTTCGCCCACATATATAAAAGCACGTCGGCATAGCGCTCCATTGTGTGATTGATTTTGTCGCAGACAATGCAGCCGTCGGAAATTTCCCCAAGCTGCGCTGAAAGATTCGCCGCGAAATCCGCCGAGCCAGATTTTTTCAGCAGACCGCCCTTTGATTTTTCAAGTGCGGACGCGGATTTGGATAATTTATCCAGCTTTTTTCTTATTTCTTCAAGATGGGTGTCAAGCACAAGCGACAGCGCGAGCTTGTTTGACATATTAAATAATTCCGAAAAATGATGGGTGCAAAAGCCCTTTTCGTTGGAAACCGTTCTGAAATCCGGCTCCATCATTGCCGCGCCGAGCGCGTAGTCGAGCGTTTCGCGCTCAAGCTTTTTTTCAAGCTCGCACATGGGACACTCACATTCGACGTCGTATGCCTCGTTTACCGGTATTGTATATATCTTCTCTTTCAAAAAAATCACCTCTTATTCATTATATATTTATTATATCATTTACTGTCCGCAGACGCAAGAAAAATAAACGCAATATATGG
>JAJQAT010000149.1 GCA_021203665.1 Bacillota bacterium | reverse complement strand
GCAAATGTGTATACCATGTCCTTTCACATGTGTATACCATGTTACTCTTGACAAATGCCCGCCCCCTACAACCATAGCCGCGAATCCACCTCGTAGGGGCGACCCTTGTGGTCGCCCGCTTGCCGCGCCCGTCTGCGAATTTAATTGTAAACCAAAAATAAAAATAACAGTTGACAATTAAACCCGCATATGCTATAATAACTCCTGTCGTGCTTTGATTGGCATATTTTCACATCAAAACACGGAAAAATATATCGGATAAATATCCGAAATTTGGGAGGCAGCTTATGATAAAGCAGAAAAACACGGAAATAACGAACACACCGGAAGCAACAGCCGCGGCAAAGCGGACGGAACGAACCAAAAAGCTTGTACAGTGCGCTATGTTTGCCGCGCTTATAACGGTCGGCGCGTTTATTAAAATTCCGATGCCGATTATGTCGTTCACTCTTCAATTCCTCTTTACAATGCTTGCGGGATTTCTTCTCGGCGGCAAATGGGGAGCGGCGGCGGTCGGCGTTTATATCGCTATGGGACTTATAGGTCTGCCGGTTTTCTCGGAGGGCGGCGGAATATCCTATGTTTTGAAACCGTCCTTCGGTTACATAATCGGCTTTGCGGCGGGCGCTTACGTTACCGGAGCAATCGCCAACCGCGTACCGAAGCCCGGCTATCCGCGCCTGTTCGCGGCGGCTTTCGCGGGACTTGCCGTTGTATATATCCTGGGAGTGGGTTATTTATATGTGATAAAGCGGTTTTACATCGGTGACACAATAGAGCTGATGCCGTTCATTTTATACTACATTTTGCCGGATTCGTTAGGGGATATTACCCTATGCGTCATCGCGTCGCTATTGTCGAAGCGGCTTATTCCATTAATCAATAGGAGATGATAATATGACCAATCTTCAAATACTTACAGAAAAGACGCTTACCGGCGAGCCTGTTACCCGCGCCGAGGCGCTCGGCTTATACGGCGAGCCGTTGGACGAGCTATGTAAAAGCGCCGACAAAATCCGATGGCATTTTTGCTCCGACAGATTTGATATATGCACAATCATCAACGGGAAAAGCGGACGATGCAGCGAAAACTGCAAATTCTGCGCCCAGTCCGCCCGTTACAGCACCGGCGCGGAGGAGTATCCGCTGCTTGACGGTGATAAAATCATCGCGCAGGCAAGGCAAAATTACGAGCAGGGAATATTGAGATACTCCATAGTCACATCGGGAAAACGGCTGACAGATGCGGAGACAGAGGAAATGTGCGGCGTAATCCGCCGAATTAAAGCGGAGGTCGGCATTTCGGTATGCGTTTCATTCGGGTTATTGAACAGGGAGCAATATTCTAAGCTAAAGGACGCGGGCGTTACGCGTGTGCATAACAATTTGGAAACCTCGCGCAGGTATTTCCCGAGCGTCTGTACCACCCATACCTTTGACGATAAGCTCGCCGCGATACGCGCGGCGCAATCGGCGGGACTTACGGTTTGCAGCGGCGGAATTATGGGACTCGGCGAAACGGCGGAGGACAGAATAGATATGGCGCTCACCCTGCGTGAGCTTGGCATAAAGAGCGTGCCGCTCAATATGTTAAATCCCATTGCCGGCACGCCGTTTGAAAAAAATAAAAGGCTCACAAGCGATGATATGCGCCGCATTGCGGCGGTGTACCGCTTTATACTTCCCGATGCCGATATTCGCTTGGCGGGCGGCAGAGGACTTATTCCCGATAAGGGACGCGCCTGTTTCCTTTCCGGCGCGAACGCGGCGATTTCCGGCGATATGCTGACTACGTCGGGAATTACCGTTGAAACCGATATGGAGCTTATCGCGGAGCTTGGATATGAGGTGAAAGTCGATAATGAGTAAGGCATTGTTTATTACCGGCACCGGAACGGATGTAGGGAAAACATACATTTCCGGACTGCTTTTGAAAAAGCTTAACGCGTCGGGCAAACGCGCGGCATACTATAAAGCCGCGATGAGCGGCAACACGCGCGGCGCGGACGGCGCGCTTATCCCCGGAGACGCGCTTTATGTAAAGACAATTTCCGGTATCTCTCAGCCGCTTGAGGAAATGTGTCCGTATGTTTACGAAGCCGCCGTTTCGCCGCATTTGGCGGCGAAAATTGAGGGAAATCCGATAAGTACAGACACCGTTTTGCACGGCTTTGACCTTGTACGCGCTCGGTATGATTATGTGATAGCGGAGGGCTCCGGCGGCATACTTTGTCCGCTCCGCTTTGACGGGCAAAAAATCCTATTGGAGGATTTTATAAAAGCGCGCAGCCTTTCCTGCGTAATCACGGCGGACGCGGGTCTGGGTACGATAAATTCGGTTGTGCTGACGGCGGAATATATGAAATCGCGAGGTATCACGGCAAAGGGAATTATATTCAATCATTATGAGCCGAACAATATTCTGCACGACGACAATATATTTATGTGCGAACAAATGACCGGCTTAAAGGTAATCGCCCGAGTGAAAAACAGAGATTGTGACATTGACATGGATGACGGGGAATTGGAAAGGTTGTTTTTGTAAAAAAACGTTTATCCGAAAATCAATCGGATAAACGCCTTTTCAATTTCAAAAATTTTGTAAATGAATCCCTCCGTCATTTGCTCCGCAAATGCCACCTCCCTTTAGACAAGGGAGGCTTCCC
>JAJQAT010000168.1 GCA_021203665.1 Bacillota bacterium | reverse complement strand
CTTTACCGCATGAACAATGCGGAGATTTAATTCAGGAGGTTTTATTATGGAAAACGGAAACGTAGCGGAAATTTTCGGCGAGAAGGTCTTTAACCTTCCCACAATGAAGACAAGATTGCCGAAGGATATTTATAAATCCCTGGTTAAGACCATTAACGACGGTACAAAGCTTGATGTTTCGGTTGCGGAGGTTGTTGCCAACGCGATGAAGGACTGGGCTATCGAAAACGGCTGTACCCATTATACTCATTGGTTCCAGCCGATGACAGGTCTTACAGCGGAAAAGCATGACTCATTCATTCAGCCGACGGACGACAGAACGGTTATTATGGGATTTTCGGGCAAGGAGCTTGTTATGGGCGAGCCTGACGCGTCGTCATTCCCCTCGGGCGGACTTAGAGCCACATTCGAGGCAAGAGGCTATACGGCATGGGATCCGACCTCATTCGCGTTTATTAAGGACCATTCGCTGTATATCCCCACATCGTTCGTTTCGTACACGGGCGAGGTTCTTGACAAGAAAACTCCGCTTCTCAGAAGTGAGGCGGCTATTGACAAGGCGGCTAAAAGAGTTCTTGCGATGTTTGGAAAATATCCAAGGAGAGTTATTGCCAATGTAGGTCCCGAGCAGGAATATTTCCTTGTGGACAAGAAGCTGAGAAATCAGCGTAAGGACCTTCTTCTTACAGGCAGAACATTGTTCGGCGCAAAGCCGGCAAAGGGTCAGGAAATGGACGACCACTATTTCGGACAGATTAAGGAGAGAGTTGCCAAATTCATGAAAGAGGTTGACGAGGAGCTGTGGAAGCTCGGCGTTCTTGCAAAGACAAAGCATAACGAGGTTGCTCCCGCTCAGCACGAAATCGCACCGATTTTCTCGACAACAAATATTTCATCGGATCATAACCAGCTAACAATGGAGGTTCTGAAAAAGGTTGCCGACCGTCACGGTCTGTATTGCCTGCTTCACGAAAAGCCTTACGAGGGCATCAACGGCTCCGGTAAGCACAACAACTGGTCAATCGGCACATCGGACGGCGAGCTGCTTCTAAAGCCCGGTAAAAAGCCCGAGGAAAACGTTCAGTTCCTATTGTTCCTTGCGGCTGTTATCAAGGCTGTTGACGATTATGCGGACATCTTGAGAGTGTCTGTCGCTACGGCGGGCAACGACCATCGTCTCGGCGCGAACGAGGCGCCTCCGGCTATTATTTCAATGTACCTCGGCGACCAGCTCGCGGCTGTGGTAGACCAGCTCAAGAGCGGCAAGGGCGTTAAATATGAAGAGGGTAAGCTGATTGAAACAGGCGTTGAATCTCTTCCCGACATCGAAAAGGATTCGACCGACAGAAACAGAACTTCACCGTTCGCGTTTACGGGTAACAGATTTGAATTCCGCACTCCGGGTTCAAGACAGTCCATCGCGGGTATCAACATCGTTATCAACACAATAGTCGCGGAAACTCTTGATGAAATCGCGGATACGCTTGAGGGCAGCACCAACTTCCCGAACGACGCTCTCGACCTTGCAATCAAGATTTTCAAGGAGCATGACAGAATCATCTTCAACGGCAACGGCTACAGCGACGAATGGGTTGCGGAGGCTGAAAGAAGAGGTCTTTATAACCTAAAGACAACTCCGGACGCTATGCCCCACTTCGTTACTCAGAAGTCAATCGACCTGTTCACAAAGCAGGGAGTATTTACCGAGGTAGAGGTTAAGACCCGCGGCGAAATCATGATGGAGGATTACAACAACACACTTCATTTTGAAATGCTTACTATGCTTGAAATGGCTAAGCAGGAAATTCTTCCGGCTTGCCTGAAGTATACAAAGTTTATAACCGACGATATTGCGTCAAAGAAAGCTCTCGGCATCGACGCTCCCAATGAGCTTGAAAAGGCTAAGACTCTTACAGCTCTTACCGAGGACCTTATGGCTAAAATCGACGCTCTCGATGCGGCTACAGCCGTTCCCGAGGCGGACGCTTACGCGACCGGTATGTATTATAAGGACACGGTTATTCCGGCAATGGACGCTCTTCGCGCGACCGCGGACACTCTTGAAACGATTGTAGCAAAGGAAGATTGGCCGTTCCCGACATATACGGATTTACTTTATTTGGTATAAGATTCATTCCTTCTTGGTTATGTTAGTAGTTGAAAAGGACTGCGAAAAATCGCAGTCCTTTTCGTATTTTAATTCAAATTTTATCATTTGCCTCTATCGGCGTTAAGCCTCTGTACATAGGCACTCTTGTATGATTGATTAAGCCGCAATATAAATATGTAAATTTCGCAGCTTGATTCGCATTCCTAAAATCCTTGAATTTTCCCTTTGAAATTCTTTGCATATCATCAATCGCGAGGTCAATATTCGCTTCATTAAAGGTTAAGCTTTTAAACATCAAAATCCAGTCATTGACAACCATATCCGCAATCTGTTCATTCAGCTTTATTTCGTTCCGCAAAAAGTCCTTCATATTTTTCTGATATATATTTTTTTCATAATAAAATTCATCGGCATATTTCAATAATTCGTCACGCTCGGGGACATAAAATCTGAGTCCCTCCTGCGTATCCTTAATTTCATCGTACGCGTAATCATCTACGGAATAAAGAAATTCACTGATTAAAAATTTTTTTAGAGTGTCCTTTTCTTCGGGCGGATTTGCACCGTACATTTCCTCGTCATAAAC
>JAJQAT010000203.1 GCA_021203665.1 Bacillota bacterium | reverse complement strand
TAACACATAAGAGCCGCGGAAAATTTCGCGGCTCTCTTTTTGTATAAAAAGTCGGCTTTTTTGTATAAAAAACGTAATTTTGTTGACAAATTGCATAAAAAATGATAGTATAATTAATATGATAAATTAATATGATATGGTTAAATATACCGATTAAAAGGGGGTATAATGTTGAAGAAAAAAGACAAATCAATCAGTGTCAAGCATAAGGACAGCAAGGGATTTAAGTATTACCTCAAGCGGGACTGGCAATTATACGTATTGCTCTTTTTCCCTCTCGCTTTCGCGATAGTGTTTAAATTTTTGCCGCTGCTCGGATTGTCGGTGGCGTTTTTGGATTACGACGTAGTCGGCGGATTTGAAAAGGCATCGTTTATCGGCTTTGACGCGTTCAAGGAAATCTTCGGCATGAAGGATTTTTACATCGCGCTGCGAAACACAATCGTGCTTAACGGACTTGACCTTTTAATAGGCTTCCCCGCACCGATTATTTTGGCGATATTCCTAAACGAAATCAGAAACAAATATTTCAAGCGCGTAACGCAGACTGTCTTGTATCTTCCCCACTTCCTTTCATGGGTTATTATCGCGGGAATATTCTATCAGCTGCTCTCGCCCACAACCGGATATATAAATATACTGATTACCCGCTACGGCGGCGAAAGCATACCGTTTCTTACGGAAAAATGGCACTGGCTCGTAAGCTATTGTCTTATAGGCGTATGGCAAAGCATGGGTTGGGGTACCATTATATACCTCGCGGCGATTACCGGCATCAACGCCGACCTTTACGAGGCGGCTACGGTTGACGGCGCGGGACGCTGGAGAAAAATATGGTACATAACACTGCCCTGCATCCGCTCGACGATAGTTGTAATGCTTATAATGAGCCTCGGCAGAATCCTCGGAATCTCATTTGAGCGTCCGTACACGCTTGACAATCCGCTTGTAAGAGATTTCTCGGACGTTATATCAACCTTTGTATACCGCGTCGGTCTGCAGTCGCACAGATATAACATCGCCACCGCTGTGGGACTTTTCCAGTCCGTTGTGGGACTTATCTTCGTATTCGCGTCGGATAAGTTCGCTAAGCTTATGGGAGAGGACGGTATAATATAATGAAAAGAAGTATTTCCGATATTTTGGCAGATGTATTCATATATCTTTTTATAGGAATATTATCGCTTATATGTCTTATTCCGTTCATACACGTGTTGTCGGTATCGATAAGCGGCAACGGAGCCGTAATGTCCAACGAGGTATTCCTTATACCCAAGGACTTTACTCTCGACGCGTACAAAACGGTGTTCGGCGACTCGTCCATGATGCGCTCGCTGTGGTTCTCGGTTTTCATTACCGTAGCGTTCACGGCGGTAGGTATGTTCCTTACGATATGCGGCGCGTTCGCGCTTTCGAGAAAGCGCCTGAAGGGCAGACGCGTTATAGGAGTGGTATTCCTCATAACGATGTATTTTTCGGCGGGTACCATCCCCGACTACATCCTTATGAGCTCGCTCAACCTTATAAACACACCGGCGGTTCTGATACTTCCGCTCGCGTTTTCCGCGTATAATATGATTATACTGCGCACATTCATGCAAAACGGCGTTCCGCAAAGCCTTGAGGAGGCGGCGGCGATAGACGGCTGCAACGACTTTACCGTTCTTGTGCGTATAGTTTTGCCGCTGTGCGTGCCCGTGTTGGCGACACTCGCGCTGTTTTACGCGGTCGGCAGATGGAACACCTTCCAGGACGCGCTGTATTTCATAACAAAATCACCGCTCAAGCCTTTGCAGCTAAAGCTGTATGAGCTTGTGAACGCGTCCGGCTCGCAGGCGTCCGTTTCGCAGGAGGTCGGCGCGGAAAGTATGCAGGCGGAGGAGGTTTTGAAATCCGCGTGCATCATGTTCGCGACTATTCCTATCGTAATCGTTTACCCGTTCATACAGAAGTATTTCGTTAAGGGCGTTATGATAGGCGCGGTTAAGGAGTAAATAATTAAATTTATAATAAATAAAAGAGAGGGGTTTTTACATGAAACTAAAAAAGATGCTATGCGCCGCGTTATGCGCGGCAACGGCGGCTTCTCTGCTCGCGGCTTGCGGAAGCGGCGGCGATGTGCAGATTGACACTGCCGAATTGACGGGTCCGAAGGCGTATGAGGAGCAGATTGAGCTGAAGATTCCCGTATACGACAGAGGTATGCAGGGACAGGCGGACGTTGACAACAACTACTGGACAAATTACGTTCAGGAGAATTTCGGCGACCAGTACAATATCAAGATGACCTTTGTGCCCATCACCCGCAACGACGATGTGACGGTATTCAATCAGCTGCTTGCGGCGGGCGAACAGCCGGATATAATATTCAGCTATGACTATCCGACAATCGTTTCATATTATTCAAGAGGCGCTTTCCAGCCGATTGACGAGGAGATGTTAAAGCTTTACGCTCCCACATTCTATGAAAAGACAAAGGATTTGCAGGAATACGCAACGGTTGAGGATCAGCTTTACTTCCTGACGGCTACGCGTCCGCAGGCGTACAACTGGGTAACGCTTATCCGCACGGACTGGCTTGAAAAGGCGGGACTTGATATGCCCACCAACCAAGAGGAATATATAAACGTGCTGAGAACATTCAAGGAATTGCAGCTCGGCGGCGAGGGTACCATTCCGGCTACGGCGAGCCTGTATAACGCGTACTTCCCCAACTATGAATACAGAGAATATCCGCTTCCCGAAGAGGATAACGCGATGTATTCGGATATAACGGTTGCGTCGCTGACATATGACGCCACAAAGCAAAAGCTTCAATATTTGAATCAGCTTTATAATGAGGGTCTTATAAGTCCCGAATGGTATCTTGACAAGGACGGCTCGCAAATGCAGTCCGACTTCGTATCCGGCAAGGCGGGCGTATACGGCTTCTATCTGTCGCAGAGTCCCCCTGTATTGCAGACGCTTTTGGAGAACTGCCCCGACGCGACGGTTGCCCTGCTTGACGGCGGAGCCGGCTTCCCCGAGGGTACCACCGTTACCGGCAGAGCCGACTGGCCCTTCGGTATGGTAAGCGGCATCAGCGTTGACTGCGAGCATCCCGAGGCTGTTCTTATGTACTTCGAGTGGCTTTCCCAGGAGGAAAACCTGTTCGTAATGCAGAACGGTATCGAGGGCGTTACGTACAACATGGAGGATGACATTCCCGTTCTTGTAGACGACTACACCGGCACGGAAAGACTTAACTACAATTCAAACAAGGATATGTGGTGTCTTGTTACCGAGGGTAAGGACTACGGCAGTGATGAAAAGAACCTTGAGGTTCAGATGAAGACATACGCTCCGGAGGGATTTGAATATCTTATCCAAGACTCATACGACGGCTACCAGGAGAATAAGGACAATCAATATACCGACTTCCTGTTCGACCGCTCCATAGAAAGCCTTTCGCAGTACGCTGAAACGCTGAAGAGCAAATGGGAGGTTATCCAGGTTGATTTGATTAACTGCGACCCGGACGAATTTGAAGCCAAATACGAGGCGGCTTGCGAGGAATATCTCGCGGCGGGTTATCAAGAGGTTCTTGACGAAAAGGCGGAGGTTTACGCCGACATGAAGTCAAATGAATAATCAAAACCGCCTGTATATTAAGTCGATAAAATAAGGCAACGGCGCCTCGCCGCGGTATTCGCGGCGGGGCGTTTTTTATGCGCGGGATATGTTACGCGTAAAACCTACGTAAACGCCGTGCAAATATTATCTAAAGAATATTATTTGACATAAAATGCCTTGAAAATTTTTCAACATTGATGTATAATTAATGTACAATATATATTTACGCAAGCAGGCGCATATGGGGGAGCGATTATTATGGAATATATATCAGTCAAGGACGCGGCGGCGAAATGGGGCGTATCCGAGCGGTACGCGCAGCGCTGCTGCACGGAGGGACGCGTGGAGGGCGCGGTGAAATTCGGCAGAGCGTGGGCGATTCCGCCGAACGCCGAAAAGCCCGCCGACAAAAAGGCAGCCGCGTCTGACGCGGAAAAGACCGACGCGGAGGAACTGCCCGACGAAAATAAGCAAGCCGAGCCGGAGCAAAAGCTGCGCCAAGCATTGCCCTTGATAAACACACCGTACAAATTAGGCTCCGTTACGGAGTCAATCGATAAGATAGAGGACGCGGACACGCGCAATATCGCGCTTGCCGAATATTATTACTTCAGCGGACAATCCGCGAAAGCGTCGGACATAGTGGAGGAATATCTTACGAACAAGGATTTGGCGCTGCGCCTATCGGCGTGCCTGCTGTACGCCTATGCGAACCTCGCGCTTGACCGAATCCCGAGAGCGCGCCAGGCGTTGGCGCAGATACGCTCGACAGCCGAGGCTGTGGACGAAAGCACGCCCGCGATTTATCGGGCGTACTCCGTATGCGTATCGGCGTGCGCGAACGTGCTTTTACATCTTCCGCTGCCGGAAACCACCGTTCCGATGAAGCAGTTTATTCACATTCTGCCGGCGGGACTTCGCTTGCTCGCCCTGTACGCGGAGGCGCACCACGCGTATCTCAAAAAGCAGTACGGCGCGTGCGTGGGCATAGCGGAAACGGCGCTTGCCATTGAGGGCGAGCTGTACCCGATACCGGCAATTTACCTGCACCTTGTCGCGGCGATGGGATATATCAATATGAAGCAGCCGCAGCAGGCAAAGGAAAACCTTTTGGAGGCTTGGAAAATCGCTCAGCCGGACGACATGATAGAGGCATTCGGCGAGCATCACGGACTTTTGGGCGGTATGCTTGAGGCGGTTATCAAAAAGGACTATCCCGACGACTTCAAGCGTATGATAAGCATCACCTACAGCTTTTCGGCGGGGTGGCGCAAAATACATAATCCCGACACCGGACATTACGTCGCGGACGACTTGACCACCACGGAATTTACCGTCGCGATGCTCGCGGCGCGCGGCTGGTCGAACAAGGAAATAGCGTCGCATCTTGACGTTTCAACGAACACAATAAAAATGCACATTTCCGCCGTTCTGCAAAAGCTCGGAATTTCGCAGCGCAAGGATTTGTCGCAATTTATGCTGAGATAGAACGGATAATTAAAACAAAAAATATATGGGTAGATACACGCCTTAAACGCGGGGCGGGTACCTACCCATTTTTTTGCGAAAATGGGTGTGTTCAAAATGAAAAAAATACCGTAAAATATTAATTAGGTTAAAGTATGAACGAGAGGAGGTAAGTTATGAATGAGAGCAAGAAGTATACATTCGACGGCGTAGAGATTACAGTTCCGCTGCGGCGTGATGACCGAACGGGAATATACATCGAGGACTACCGAGAGTGGATTGAAAAGGTCGTTTTCACTCCGGCGGGACACCCGATAATGTTCGCCGGAGAGGATGCCTGCGATCTTGCCGAATACGATGAGGGCGGAAAATGTCCCGACTGCGGCTCATGCCGATTTTACAGACGGGCGGATGAGCACACATGGATAGGCGCCTGCATGAATGAGGAAAGGCGGCGCAAGGACTAATCAAAAAGGAGCGCGAACGGAAAAAGGCTCCGAAACCCAAAACCATAAAAAAGGAGATGTGAAAATGAAAGTTACAAAGAAATTATGGGCATGGCTGTTATGCCTAACGATGATTAGCGCGTTTATACCGAATATAACCTTCGCGGCGAACGACAGCAGCAGCGCACAATGGACATATTATGTTTACCTCACGTCCACAACCGACAAAGAGGCGGGAACCGGCAACGAGCTGTATGCCAAGCTGTGGTATGAGGGCAACCAGTATTATAAACTAATTCTTGGCGGCTGCAATACGGGCAAATCTACGAATATGGCAAGCATATCAACCAATATAGCGCCGTGGCAGCTTACCGGACTTACGGTAGTCAACCCGGGCAGCAACGCGGTCTGCATAGCGTCCGTTTATCTGGGTGTACTGGATTCAACCAGCACAGCTAAGCTGCCCAAGGAACTGGCTACATTTAGCGGAGGCAGTACATGGATAGAGGTTGACAACAATGACCGCCCAAATTTTAAAGGCTGGTCGTTTAACTATCAGAGTGATATTGACGGCGGCATAAGCGATTTTGCAAGCAATTTAAGCGGCACGACGATATTGGACGTAACCCAAAGCCAAAGCACAAGCACCTTTTCCGCGATATGGGACGGAAAGGTTTCGGATCAATATATAAAATCCTACAATATATTTGAATACGCGAAGTATCCGACGGTCAGCATCAATGTTGATGCTAAAGGTCCATCCTCGACCTTGACCGGAACCGGCTATACATCATACAGCGCAGAGGATCTGGGTATAACGACGTATACGGGATATGATGACGGCAGTAATAAAGCCGGATTTTCGCTTAAAAAATCCGATTTGTTGGCTACAATGAACGCAAAGGAAATCAACTGCGTTACCATCACAACGGAAATAACGATACCCTCAGGCAGAACAACAAAAAATAAAACCAGCGACTACAAAATTACAAGAACATATACCTTTGTGAGGAACGTTTTCGACATCGGCACTCCGACATTCTCGACCAATTACTCAAATCCGAATATTAC
Source organism: Bacillota bacterium (assembly GCA_021203665.1). Taxonomy (GTDB): domain Bacteria; phylum Bacillota; class Clostridia; order UBA1381; family UBA1381; genus Hominilimicola. Next base: position 12,931 of record JAJQAT010000203.1, on the reverse strand, counting down.
CGATTACTATTATTACAACATCGATAATGAGGCGGAGAAGAACGGAATAACGGTAACCATTCCGATACTGTACGGCAGCGGAAATTTCTCACATATGAACTGTGATACATACGCGCCGTTTACGTTAAGGCAAACATATGTATACTACAACGCAAAGCTTGAGGTGAATGACGGAAAGAATACCTCATATATATACTGTGATTCAAGCGGAAGCAGCACAGACCGACAAGGCAATCTCATTCTTTACTTCCCGATTGACGGAGAATATTCCTCGGGAGTAAACGGGCTCGGTCTGATACTTACGGACGTTAGGGCGTCTATCAGACTTTCCTCTTCCTCTTCCACACAATACAAATCCTTCTACCTGCACCAAACAGGCAAGGCTTTGACGGGCAGCGACACCACATACACCCTGGGCAACACCTACTATTACTCGGGCGTAAATAAAGTGGACTCGATAAGACCCACGGTTGAATATACCGTAGCCGACAACAGCGCGGGCAAGCTCGGCGAGTGGTCAAAGACGCTGACGCTCAGCTCACAGGCGTCCGAGGATATGTATTTATTGAACGACACCAAGTTTACCAGTCCCGTATACGAATACTCGCTTGTCAGCGGCACGGGCGACAATAAAACGGCGGTAAAAATTTACGATAAAAACGGTTACACCGGAGCTGATACAACTCAACAGGCATCGGCATCGGGAAGTCTGGCATCAACCATAGTACTCGCTTTGGCTGAAAAAACGGAGGGCGAATACACGCTGGAGGTATACGGCAAGGATATGGCGAACAACGAAACCACGCAAACCCTTGAAAATATATACCTTGACAACAAGGCTCCGACGTTTACCGTAAAGGAGAGCCAAACGGTAGATGTAACCAACACTCTTACCAAGAGATACAACTTCAGCATTTCGGATTTATCCGGCACGGGCAGAGTTTATTACTACATAGATACCGAGGGCATTGGCGTAACTGATGCTTACTTCAGCTTTGACAAAAGTGACGCGGAAACGGGAACTACCGAAACAAAGAACAAATGGGCGTTTATTCCGCAGGACGCGGATAAGCAATCCGGCGACACGGACGGCGCGGCGATTATACAGGTTGAAAACGGCGGCTCGTTCAACGGATATTTGTATTATTTCGCACAGGACGATTTCGGCAACACAAGCGGTGTTTCAACAAAGGTTATAAGCCTTGTAAACACAGACCTCACCTGCACGGCGGAGGACACGGAAATCGGCACATACAATCATTACCTTATCACTCTTCAAACCCCGAACGCATCCGGCGCGGATATATACTATCAATGGTATGACAGTGACGGCACGGCTGTAACGGACGAGGCAAAATACAGCTCGGCAATAGACACAAGAGAGATAAGCGGCATCGAGGATTGGGACGGAGAATATACTCTCAAATGCACGGCGAAAACAGAGACATCGTCGCGCGAAACAGAGTTTAGCTACACCTTTGACCACACCGCTCCGACGCTTTCCGTAACGGACACTACGGCGGGCAGCTATTCCGAGGAGCACGTTATAAACATAACGTCAAGCGACGGAATAGGCGTGGCGGAGCTTACGGGTCAATATTACAGAGCCGACGGCACAGCCGAGGGCGACCCGTTCACGATAAGCAGCTATACCGACTCTCTTTCCTACAGCGTTTCGGAAAATCTTATATTCGCTCCGGAAAAGTCCGGCGCGTATAGGCTGAAGGTTACAACCTCCGATTTGAACGGCAGATCGGCGGAGCAGACCACAGGCTTAATATATATAAGAAACGCGGCGCCCGAGGTAACGCTTACGGCGGAAACGGCAAGCGAATACGGAGAATATCCGCTTGTCGGAGCGGACGGCAGCTACAGCGTAAAGGTGAATGTCAGCGAGGACTTCATCAACGCGTCAAGCACCGCGGTTACAACAACCGAGGGTCAGTATCTGTACTACAGAATAGTAAACGACGGCATAGCGGGCGAATGGACAAAGCTCTCAAATCCGCTTACGGCGTCGGAGGAAACAACCGAAAACGAGGACGGCACGACAAGCACATCGTCCGCGTTTACGGGTGAATACACAATAGACGCTCCCGCGGAGCTTATAGAGGGCGAAAACATAGTAGCGATGGAATTCATAATCGCCGCGGAGGGCAGAACCGGTATATATGCCGATGAGGCTGTCGCAAGCAGCGATTCGAGCGACGGTATAGAAAATGAAAGCTACCGCATAGCGCATGAATACTTCACAATCTTCCGCGACACAACCGCTCCGGAATATGTTTTAACTCTCGAGGATGAGCGCACGGCGGACGATATAATCGGAAAGCTTACGATAACCGATACCTACACCGATGAATTTACCGTTACACCGCTTGACAGCGCGGTAACTCTTGAACTAATCGGCGAAGCCGGCGAGGAAGCCGAGGACGAGGACACCACGCTAAACGAGGACGCGGATATAGAGCTTGAAGACGAGCTTTTGGAGTACACCAATTACACCGTGACCGTAAGCGACAACGTAACGACCTCAATCACCGTTACGGACGCGGCGGGCAACAGCGTTTCCGTTCCGATAGAGATTAAGAAAATAGACCGCGAGGGTCCGACGGCTGAATTGACCTCATACGAAAAGGATATAGCTGTCGGCGACAGACTGGACGCAAGCGCGGTAGTCACGATGTCGGATAAGAGAATGGATTTGGATACATTCGAGCTTGCCGTAATTCCGGCTGACGAGCTTGAAAGCGCGGTCGATGAGGACGGAAATATCTCGGATGATTATTTCGGCGATTACGTGAGAACGATGACCTACACAAAGACATCGGAAAGCGTGGCGGCTAACAGCGACGAGGTTATCTCGGTATACGATATATATCTTGCCGGAGCGGACGGCGATTATTACATCGGCGTGCGCGGCGAGGACGCTCTCGGCAATGTGAACGACACCGTTTTTGACGAGAAATTCACGATTGTTGACGCGGCGGCAGCGGTTTCGCTCGCAAGCGTATCGCCCAAGGAGGCGGGTACAAGGGCGCTTGCGAAGATAAGCTCCAATGTGCCGATATACATTCTTCCGCAGAACCTTATAACCGACGTTCCCGATGAGGACGCGGCGGACGACGGCTCCGGCGGAATCGACACCGCGAATTTGGAGCTTGCGAATAACTACGCAAATGCCTACTCACAGGAAAACTCAATGGTTATAACCAAAAACGATACGTACACTCTCTATGTATGCGACGATTTGGGCAGAACGTCCAAGCTGACGCTGACCGTAGATGAAAGCAGCGTTACATTCGACAACGATATTGACGAGCCGACAGTGGAAACGTATATTGTAACCGATGTTTACGGATATTCCGGAGCCTACGGCAGAGATGAAACTTATCTCGGTACAGAACGCGAAAAGGTTGAGGACGGAGAATACGCGCCCGCGTATACGGTGTACGGATACCTAAGCTCGTATGGCGATAATACGCTTGAATCGGACGGCGGCGCATATTCAAGCATAGAAACAATAAGCTATGCTTTGGTTGAGGTAACCGCGGCGGACGGAACATATTTGTGGTCTGATGACGACCAAGACACATATTATAACGAGCTGTATTTCGATGAGGGTTTAAGCGATGAGTATTCTACGTCATACGGCTACAGCAAACTGGTTTATAATGTGGGTCAGCTATATGACTATGATAACTGGGTTGTGCTTGAACAGTATGTGCGCGAGCTGCCGGTAAAAACCTGCACCGCCGAAGGATACGCGCTCGGCGATTATCAGGAAATGATTTTGGCGGTGGATAATATCGACAACACAGGTCCGCAGATAAGCATTACATACGATCCTATGGCATTTGACCCGATGACGGGCGATATTGCCTACACCCTGGGCGATGTCACGGTGGACGTTCTTATAAGCGACCCGCAGTCCGGCGTGGAATATATAGATATTCAGGGCTGGTGTAACGATGATTCTCTCGAGGCGGAGCTGAGCGAGGATTATTACTTGACAATATCACTGGTTGACGACAACGGCGACCCGATAGACTATATGACGGAACCGTTTACCGACAGTAATGAATATGTGGATATGGAGCTTTATTCCGATACGGATCTCAAAACCACGAAGTATCTGAGAATGACCATACACTACGATTCATTCCATGATATATGCGCCTACAACACCTGCGGAATGTACGGATATGTTGAAGAATCAGAGGGTGTTTGGGTAGAGGGCATAAACAGAATAGAGCTTTCGGACAGCGATTATACCCTCGAATATTTCTACGAGGACAACAACGGCGATTGGCAGCCGGCTGACCCCGACGACGAGGACACATATTTCAGAAAGGGCAAGGCTGTTATAACACCGACCGATGAGGATAATTCGCGCGGACTGTATGTTTCAAACAACGGCGGCTCATGGACAAAGGAGCTTAGTATATTGGAACCGTCCTACACGTTCGTTTTGAAGGATCAGTACGGCTACACGCTAAATGTTGACGCTGCGCTTAAAAACTTCGACATAACGCCCGGAACGATTGAATACTCGTTTGACGATACCACTCTTACCAATTCGGCGCCAATCACAATCACCGCGCAGGATTCGCCGAGCGGCGTCGGCAGCGTAACTCTGTCGCATAACGGCGTTACGGAAACCCTTACGGAGGTAAGCGTAGATGCGGACGGAGTATATACCTATAACGAAACTCTCACAAGCTCCGGCACGTATACGATAACCCTGACCGACAAGGTCGGAAACGTAACGGAAAAGATATTTATAGTATCAACGATAGACACGGTAGCGCCCGAGCTTTTGAACGTAATATACAGCACAACAAAGGTTACCTCCAAATCGGTAACGGCGCTGCTGAAGTATACAAAGTCAAACGTGACGCTTACCGAGGTCGAACCGGTACAGGACGGCTTCGAGGACTACGAGGTTGATTACGCGAACTCATTGATACGCTTCTATGATAACGGAAGTCTTACGGTGACGTTCACGGACGCTTACGGAAATATCGGCTACGGCACGGTGGGCGTAAGCAATATCTATAACATTCCGCCGTCGCTTACGGCAGTTATGACGCCGTCGGCGGACACACTGTCGGTTGACGTTACCTTTGAAAAGGCGACAGACAACACCGGATCGTACATCGATACAAAGAGAGAGCTTACAGATGTAACCGTGCTTTACGGCGGCATAGCGCAGCGCGCTCAATCGGTTGACGAGGAGGGCAACGTAACCGACGCGAAGTATACCTTCGCCGCAAACGGCACATACACCTTTACCGTGTATGACGACGAGGGAGTTACCTCATATATAACAATCGAAATTACCGGTATAGACAAATCCGCGCCGCAAATAACGCAGGTATCATGGAGCTATTATTACGACGAGTATGACGATGCGTCCGGCGAATGGAAAACGGCGCAGCTGACGGAAACATGGGATGTCGGCGACGAGGAGGGCTATGTTATTGCAACCGACAAGAAGCCGATAACAAATTACGATGTTGACGTTACCGTAACCGCCGACAGCGAAACAACCATCTCCGGAAAGACAAATTCCGAGTCGGGCACGGAGCATACCCTCACATATTCGGATAACGGAATGTATATCTTTAACCTTGAAAAGGCGAACGGCACTCTTGCAAGCTACGGCTTTGACGTTGAGGTAATAGACAAAATTCCGCCGACAATAGAGCTTAACGCGGAGGAGCTTCTGTTCTATGAGAACCCCGAAATGGGCGAGGCGTATGACAGGGATCTTATAGATAAGTGCTTTACGGCGTCCGACGCGTTCCTCGGAACGGTTACGGACCTTACCGATAAGGTTACAATAGATTACGGCAGCTTCGATCCGGACGATATAAATAACAATAAATTCGACCGCTCGATAGCATACACTATAACCTACAGCGTTACGGACAGCGCCAATAACACCACCGAGGCGAGAATGACCGTAAGACTTGTGGGACTTACCGACACGATAGCGCTTGTAAACGGCTTACTGCCGAACGCGAGCAATCAGGCTGAGGTTGATACAAAGAATTTGACGATAAACCTTAAAAACTTCTCCGGCATATCATACGCCAAGATTGAAGAGGGCGCACTGTCAATGGGTAAAATGAAGACCTCCGGCACCGTTATAGAGGAGGCGAAGGACGAAAACGGCAACACCATCTCGGGAGAATATCAATACACGGTGGATTCAAACGGTTGGTATACTATATTGGTTCAAACGGATAAGCGCGATTACTTCAATCTGCAAATCTACGTTTGGGAATCGGAATAAAAAGGAGGATTGAAAATGTATAAAGCAAGACGCATCATATCTCTGCTGCTTACCATAGCGTTGCTTACGGCAATCGCGCCGCTTACGGCTATGGCGGATGAGATATACAGCATATCAAACGGATATTTGACATACTCGTATAATGCCGAAACAGGCGGTTTCTCTATAGAAACCGCCGAGGGCAACCCGCAGAAGAGTTATGACGACAATATCCCCCTTTTGTACACGGAGGATTCGAGCCGCAGCAACGGCACCTCCTTTACAACAGTTCGAATTGACGGAAATGATTACATATTCGGACAGGATTACGGCTTTTTCGGATTGTCCACCAAAACATCGGCTCCCGTTATAAGCGAGGGCGGCAGACTGCTTACAATGGAATGGACAATAAAGGGCATAACCGTTAAGCAGCAAATTGCTTTGGGAACGGACGAAAATACCGACACAATAGGCAACGCGGGCATATCCTACGAGGTAGTGAATAACAGCGGCGCCGAGGCTGAGGTAAGCATAAGGCTTATGCTTGACACCGCTCTCGGAAAGGATATAGACGCTCCGTATATTCTCGCCTCCGACTCGAATACTCCGCTCTACGTTGAAACGGAATATTCCGGCGACGAGGTACCCGATCAGATACGCGGCGTGGACTCTATTTCAAGTCCCAAGGCTATGTCGTACATAATCCCAAAGGGTTGGGAGGGCGGCACCGAGCCGAACAAAATAATCGTGGGTCACTGGGCAAATCTTGCCAACACACGCTATGATTATACAGTGGATAAGTATTGTGATTTCACAAATTACTCCAACGCGTACAGAACGCCGGACGCGGCGGTCGCAATATACTGGGATTCTCTGACCGTTGCGGCTGGCGGAAGCTTCAGCGCGGAAACGCTTTACGGAGTGGGTAACTTCTCCGGCGATACCGGCGACAGAGTAGGCATAAACGTTACCGCGGACAGAGTTACCTTGAACTCCGCGGGCGACGGCTACGAAAACGACGGCGAAATAACGGCTACGGTAGAGATAGACAATACTCTCGATAACTCCGTTGATTTAACGTCCATCTCGATGGTAATTTCAACCGATGAGGATTGCTTCACGGTTGTAAGCGACGACACGCTGACCTATGACGGCTTAAACGCGGGCGACTTAATATCGGAAACCATAACGCTGAAGGCACTGCCGCAGTCGGGCATAACCGCCGGCACGGTGTATATTTCGCTGACGTCCTGGGCAACGATAGACGGCATTTTGCAGATAGTGGAAACAATGACGCAGAGAAGCATCGTTATCCCCTCGGTATCGGGCAATAAGGCTGCCGTAAGCATGACGTCGGTAAATCCCGACACCGTCTATACCGACGGCGAAAAGGCTGTTACGATAAACGGCGACATGAAGGCGTTTAAGAGCCTTAACTCGGATTCGGGCTGGAGCCTTAAGCTCAAGCACACCACAAGCGACCATGAGGTTGTTATAGACAAAAAGAATGTGGCGTTCCTTGACGACACGTACACCACGATGAGCTTTTCAACCACCGATGACCTTTATGTCGGAGCGTACAGCATCGTGTTTGAGTTCAGCGACGAAACTCTTATAGCAGCGTTCGGCAAATCCGTTACCGCAAGCGCAAATCTTAATGTTTCGGCTGATGAGATATACGCTCTGAAATCATACGCTATTCTGTCATTGGTGCGTACCACCGATTCGAATAACAACACAACATATGATTTCTTCTCCTTCGCGGGCGAGGGCGAATACCAAGAGTTTTATGACGGTGAAATTTCAAAAACAGGCTTGGTAAACGGCACAAAGATACAGCATTATTTCGGCGAGAACAAGAGCGCGACAAAGTCGCACGAAATACTTCTGACGGTTCGCGGCAGAATACGCGAAATGGAGGATGAAAATCAAAACAAATACTGGCAGGCTGACTACGCGGACGGAGATATAACCATAAACAATATGCTCTCATACGAGGGCAGCGAGCCTCTCCAGATGTATGCGGACGGCGGCAGCTACGCGATTGAGGGCAACGGACTTTTGAAGGTCGTAAATTCCATCAACGTTTGGCGAAGCGAATGGAGCTTCAGCGTTATGGACGGCATAGTTTACACCCTGAATCCCGAGCGTACCGGCAGCCTTGTGGGAGCGGTTAATCAGGTTACCCTCGCTCTCGGCGGCGCGGCGACCATGATACAGTCGATAGGCGGATTCTTGATAGATTTAAGCTACGGCGTTATGTCCTCCGAATGGTATGACGACGGCGACGGAAACATTACCTACGGCATAAGCTTCGGCGGTACGATAAGTATTCCGATAAGCTCGAAATCCGACTCGAAGAACACCGACGAAACCGCCGCGGCGGACACTATCCTAACCGCCGATGACGACAGCGACGAGGAGGATTACAGCGAGGCATTGCAGAATCTGTTCCGTGAAGATGATGACGATGATAAGACCACAACCGGAACAACAAACAATACCACCTCGACCACAAGCACCACAACCACGACGAACCAGACAACGGGCGATACGGACACCACCAAGACCAAAAAGAAAACCGGTCTTTCGGAGGCGCAGCTTTCGGCTGAGGTAGACGAGGTTCTCTTCGGCGAGGACGGCGAGGTTAAGGACGGCAAGGTTGTTGTTGAGGACACAGGATTTATAGGCATAGACGCGACATTGTCGCTGGAATTGCCCGAGGACATTCTCGGCTCATTCATATCCAATTCCCCGGGATTATACGTGAGTATGACCATAAACACAATTAACAATATCTACGAGCTTGATATGGGAATTTCCATAAAGATTATCGAATGTGAGGCGGTACTCGGCTTCAAGCAGGTCAGCGTAAGCGGAAACGACACTGTTGTTCCGAACAGAATCGGCTTTTATATCAAAGACGGTCTTATGGTTCCGCTTGTAACTCCCGTGCTTTATATGACGGGTTTGGGCGGCGAGATTAACAATCTCGCGGACACAATCGGCGGCAACTTCACATCCCTGCCTCCGGTAACTCTGACGCTCTTTATGGGACTTACCGCGATAAAGCTTCTTGACGGCGATTTCTACGCGACAGTAAGCCTTTCGGGACTTTCCGTTGAAGGTGAGCTGACCATATCCGGCAATGAGCAAATTCTGTTAATGACCGCCGGCATATCGGCTCAATGGGTAACCCCATGGAATCTGAGCCTGTACGGTACGGTGAACATAATTGACGGTCTTATAACCGGCGGCATAAGCGTTACTATAGCGCAGGATTATTTCTACGGATATATCTACGCGGCGCTTTGCATACCGAACAGCATACCATTTGTTGGAGGAATGCAGCTTGCCAGCGTTGAGGCGGCAGTGTCCGATGAATTTGTCGGAGCGAATGTCAAGCTGCTGGGAGTCAAATACGGATTTATATATTACTGGGGCGGAAGCTTCAGTATGTCGAACAGCATCGACCTTTCTCCGAGCGCGAATATGGCATCGCTGATGGCGCTCAGCGAGGCGGCGGACAGCGAAGTGACAGCCGAATACGGAACAAATATCACGAAGCTTTCCACCACGAAGGTCACAAGCAAAAAATCGAGCGGAATATCGCTGATGGCGAACACCTCCGAAACCTCCGTAAGCGTAAGCGGAACGGATAACAGCAGCGCACTGCTTATCGAGGTTAAGTACACCGGCGGCGGAACTCCGACGGCGGACGAGGTTACCCTAACCAATCCGGACGGCAAGGTTATCACAATGGAGCCGAACGACAACAACGGAGGCGGAAACTTCCTTACTCAGGATTTGGGTTCAAGCGGCAAATACATATATATGACCGTTACGGATTCCGACCTTATCAAGAACGGCACATGGACCGTTACAAGCACCGCCGACGACGTAACTCTCGGCGATATGGTTATGAACGACGTTGCGAATATTCCCGAGCTTAGCTCGACAAGCGTTACATACGACGAGAAAAACCCATTCGACCTTACGGTTAATTGGACGGTTGACTCAACGCGTCTCAGCGACGGAACACTCGATGTTTACCTGACGGACGACCCGAACGTACTCGAGGAGCTTAAGAATTACGAAAACAACGGAACAACCTTGGGCTACAACATAGAGCATACAGAGCTTGAAACAATAAAGGACGGCAGTATAGACATAGAAATTCCGGAGGGATTCGCAAGCGGCAAATACTATGTAGTAACGACGCTTTCGCAAAAGGACGGAATAAGCACCGCCATAAGCAGTGAGGCGATTAGCTTTACAAATCCCAATCTTCCTAAGGCTGTAGAGAGCGTAAGCGTAAAATACGGCGGTAACGGCAATCTGTATGTTGACCCCGCAGACCCCTCTGACGCGGATTATACAGACTACCTTGTAGAGATAAATCCCGTTGACACCGAAGAAACGCTTGAAAACAACTTCAATCAGTACTCGGTTGACGAGGGCAGTATCTATATAGGTGAGGAGGCAGGTCTGAAAGCGGGCAGCAAATACACGGTGAGCGTTAAGACGCTCCGTGAGGAAAGCAAGGTCAGCGCGGAAACAGGAAATGTTGAAACCGTATATTATTACGGCACGGATATTGTGACCTCGGATGAGTTTACAATGCCGGAGGTATCAAAGCCGGTGCTTACAAATGTTGAAACCGACTTTGATATGGACGAGAAAAACATAAACACCGATTCCGTTACGATAACCTACACATTTGACAGACCCGTATGGATGATGCTTTCATCGAGAGGTCAAAGCGTGTACCATCTGGACGGCGACTTTAAGGAAAGCTGGACATTCACGCTTGACGAGCTTGAGGACGGAGATTACGTTGTGGACTTTACGGCGTACTCAACAAGCAAGGATTACGTAACCGGCTCGGATTTCGCGGACGAAACGGCTGATAATTACGTTAAGGGCGCGCAGATAGGATTCACGGTTGACACCTCGGCTCCGGTATTGAATATCTCAATGACGGACGCGTCCGATGTTGACGGCAACGCGGCTCTCGCGGCGGCGAACGTCGTAACGGCGGCGTCGGACGGCAGCTACACCATAAGCGGCCTTACCGAGAGAAGCGCGGAGATTACGGTTGACGGCAGCGGCGATAATATTACCATGGATTTGGCGGGCGGCTTCACCTATTCCGGAAAGCTTGCGGACGGCGAAACCGAAACACAGCACATTATAAAGGCTGTTGACAAAGCGGGCAACAGCGCGGAGCTTATGGTATACGTTGTATCGGATATGGGCGGTATTGAAAGTATAGAGCTTTTGGCGGACGGCGCGGCTATCCCGTTGGACGCGGACGGCATACCGACAGTTTCACTGGATATAAACGATATTTCGGAGCTTACGGTTCTCGCTAATATGTCGGACGGTACGACTATGAGCATAGCGGGCGAGGATATAGAATGGCACGTTTTGTACGAAAAGAATATCATCACCCTTGACGACGGCACCGTAACGGCACTCTCCGGCGGCGAAACCGCGGTAAGAGCGAAGCTCCCGACGGCGGTTGTAACAACGGCTGACGACGACGAGGAAACAGTCGGTTTTGAAACCTACGCTATCATTAATATAGCGTCTGTGGAAGAAAGCCCGTCTCCGACGGAAACAACGGCTCCGTCAGAAACCGAAACACCGTCTGAAACCACATCACCGTCTGAAACCGAAGAGCCTTCACCCACAGCCACAACCAAGCCGTCGAGCTCGGGCGGAAGCAGCGGCGGAGGCAGCACGCGCTACACCGTTACATTTGACACCAACGGCGGCAGCGAGATTTCCTCGGTTAAGGTAAGCAAGAATTCCACGCTGAGCGAACCCGACGCTCCCACAAGGGACGGCTACGAGTTTGCCGGCTGGTATACCGACAGCGCTCTCACAACCGCGTATGATTTCACCGCTAAGGTAACAAGCAGCTTCACGCTGTACGCGAAGTGGACGGAAACCGAAAACGGCGGCGACGGCGACGGCGATGACGAGCATGACTGCCCGAGCGAAAAATTCACCGATGTGGACACGTCGCTATGGTATCACGAGGCAATCGATTACGCGCTTGACAATAATCTGATGTACGGCACAAGCGACACTACATTTGAGCCGAACACCACGACCACGCGCGGCATGATTGTTACCATACTTCACCGCCTTGAGGGCGAACCCGACGCGGACGGCGGTTCGGTATTCACCGATGTCGCGGCAGGCGAATGGTACGCGGACGCGGTAACATGGGCGGCTGAAAACAACATAGTCGCAGGCTACGGCGACGGAACATTCGGTCCGAACGACACCATCACCCGCGAGCAAACGGCGGCAATATTGTACCGCTACGCGCAGTACAAGAGCTACGACATAAGCGCCGGCGAGGATACCAATATCCTAAGCTTTAAGGACGCGGAAAGCGTAAGCGATTACGCTGTAACCTCCGTTCAATGGGCGGTAGGCACCGGTCTTGTAAGCGGCAGAGACGACGGAACGCTCGACCCGCTCGGCGGAGCGACAAGAGCCGAAGCAGCGTCAATGCTTATGCGGTTTATAGAAGCAAATAAATAAAACAAGCATAAAGCCGAGGGCAATTTGCCCTCGGCTCAGACCGTAGACAAAAAGGTCAGCTCCCTACCTCGGAGTCTGACCTTTTCGCGT
>JAJQAT010000087.1 GCA_021203665.1 Bacillota bacterium | reverse complement strand
ATATAATATATTTTAACGAAAATATTAAAAACGGACAGGGAAGATTTTTATCGTAGCGGTGAATTAAAGAGAAAGGATAAAATGAGATGAAAAAGAAATTTATATCGATGCTTTTATCGGCGGCAATGTTTACGGCGGCATACATACCCGCGTTCGCGGCGGCGTCGGACATTCCGTATGAGGACAGACCTCTCACTGTTGACACGGCGGCGATTGACGAAACCCTTGAAACGTTTTATGAGGATTTGGAAAAGGCGGATAATTTAGATAAGGTATTTGAGGATTACAACCTGCTGATGGAGCAATACGGCGGCGTGAACGACGCGTGGCTGATTAATTATATGGAAACCGACAAGCTGAATTACGGTATGGAAAGCAAATATACCGCCGAGGAAATAAGCGGTAATTATGATGAAGCGGTTTTGTACAATGAAAAAATATCCGCGGCGGTCATGTCGATTCTCGACAGCCGCTATGCCGAGGATTTCAAGGAATACTGGGGCGAGGACAGAACAGCCGCGGTGGAAAGCATTAACCTTCAATCGGCGGGCGCGTATAAGGATTTTTATGACAGGTATTACGATTTGATTGAAATCGATGCCGACGGAGCGGAGTTTGCCGCGCTGCTTAAGGAGGTAATCACGTATAACTCCGCAGACGAAGAGCAAATGACAGAGGAGGACGAAGCCTATTCGGAGAGTGTCTATAACTACTGCAAGGATGTGGCAATGCCGTATTATTACTACATGAATAAGTACATAAACTACGGCACGCATCACGGTCTTACGGATATAAGCGCGGATTTTCCGCAAACGGATGCGCTTGAGGCGTTGTCCTTTGTCGGCGGGATTGATTCGAGACTGCAAGCCGCGTATGAATATATGGTAAGAAACGGTTTGTGCTTTTATGACGGCAACATAAATAATTATCTCGGCACGACCTATTCTCTCAGAACCTACGGCGACGCGGGCGTTGTTGTATCGTGCGGTTCCGATTTAATAGGAACGCTTATACACGAGTTCGGTCATTTCCAATGCGCCTACGGCGTTGAAAGCACGGGCGAGGAAATGTTTTTCGGCGACGCTTACTCGGAGTCCCTTGTCGAATATGACTCTCAGGGACTGGAGCTTATCGCGACGGATTACTACGATGAGATTTACGGCGAAAACGCGGACGCGATGAAATTTATAAGAATTGTAACTCTGTTTCGGGATCTCGGCTATACCGCGAATCTGACGGCGACGGAAATGTCGCTTTACAATGCCGAAGCTTTGTCCGAGAGCGATGAGGAAATTGACGAGTATTTATCGGGTCTTTTCGGCGATGATTGGTACGTATATTGCAGTCAGTATTTTACAAATCCGGGCGGGTATATAAAATATTCGCTGACAATGTTTGACGTTATTCAGATGTATGACTTGTATTTGCAGGATAAGGACGCGGGACTTGAAAAATATTTCGAGGGCTGTTCATATGTCGGCGACACGTATGAGGAGGCGACGAAAAAGCTCGGCTTTGTCAGCGCGTTTGACGAGAACGCGGCGGAATATTTGAATGAAATTACGGATAATATTTTCGAATCGGAGTACGGCATAGATTACGAAACCGCGCTTGATTATTTTGAAAACGGCACATATTTGGGGCAGGTTTATCCAACGGAGCAAAGGGTGTCGGTAAACGGCGGCGAGCCGCAGACTCTTTGCGCTTACAGCTCCGGCGGCTATAATTATATAAGAATACGCGACCTCGCCGCGCTTTTAAGCGGCACAAGCGCGCAGTTTGACGTGGAGTATGACGAGGAAAGCTATACGGTGAATATAATTTCCGGTAAGCCGTATACGTCCGACGGGACGGAGATGATTTCGGAGGTTGCGGCGGTTGAAACGGCGGGTATGAAAGCGTCCGGCACGGCGTCGCTCCTGCTTGACGGAGAGGATACCTATTTCACTCAGGCGATATTCCTGAACGGTTGGAATTGCTACCGGCTGCGCGGCTTGGCTGAAAACGGAATCATAGATATGGACGTGGACTATGATGAGGAAAATGATGTTGTATTAATATCGGTAAATAATTAAAAAGGAGAGAGTTATGAAAAGAAAACATAAGCTGCTTATAAAAAGCCTTATAATCGGAATTGTATGCGGCGCATTGGCGGCGGCGGTTGTGTGCGCCTTATGCACGGTATACATAAGCACAATGACGCTTGACGCGGAGACGGCGTCCCTTACGGGAAGTATGCGCGCGCTGTTTATGGCGGTAATAGGCGCGGTGACGTTTTTCGGCGCGGTAAAAATAATTATGGGCAGAGAGGAAAGGCGCATGGAACGCGAATGGCAGGAGGATAACCGCAGAACATCGTCGAGCTATGACTCGGATATAATAGGCGTGAATATCGCGGGACTTATAGACGATACCCAGGTAAAAAAATTTACGACTATCTACGGCGAAAAGGTCGAGGCGGGCGATGACCACGGCGCGGTGTATATGCTGTTTAATTTGCTGTTTCTTATATCGCTGTTTATAGCGGTAGCCGTGTCGATAGTTCTCGTGCTGATGTTTGTGTCGCTGAAATAAATCGCCGTATGGGGGAGGCTGACGAGCAACTCTAATAGGTGAAGTAAATTGTTCACTTCGTTGCTTACGGCTTATGTCGACAAAACCACAGACGCTAAATTTATAGTCCAGCAGCAGCGGAGGGTTCTAAGGGAACAAAGAGTTCCCTTAGTCGATTTAAGGGGTTTCAA
>JAJQAT010000173.1 GCA_021203665.1 Bacillota bacterium | reverse complement strand
TTCTTGACGAACGAGTCGCCCATATCCGAAGACGCGCCCTGAATACCTCTCATTCGGGTATCCTTGCCTTGCACCTGATTGTTACCGTTTTGCTTATTCTTATCGTTATGGCGCAGGAGGGCAAGGATCCCGGTATGAGAGGTATTCAGGGCGCGTCTTCGGATATGGGCGACTCGTTCTTCAAGAAGAACGGCGGAACCACAAAGGAATCAATGTTTACTAAGCTTACCGCAACGCTTGCGATTCTTTTCCTGATAACAACAATGGTGCTTGTAATTCTGGCGTCGTAAATCAATGAAAAAGACTACAGACAAAGCTTTCGCAGCTTTTGTCTGTATTTTTTTATTCCCTTTTAGAATAAACCTCGTTTTTTCCGCGCATACTAAGAGCAAAAACGAAAGGCGGTTTTTTTATGCTCAGAGGAAAAATAGCGGTTATCGGAGCGGGCTTTGTCGGCTCCACATCAGCTTATACAATTATGCTCGGCGGTCTTTTTCGGGAAATCGTTTTGATTGATATAAACAAGGATAAGGCGGAGGGCGACGCTCTTGACATGGCTCACGGAATATCGTTTCAAAAGCCCGTAAGCGTCTACAGCGGCGACTGGAAGGACTGCGCCGGCGCCGATATTATAGTTATAACGGCGGGCGTGAATCAAAAGGTCGGCGAAAGCCGCATCGACCTTTTACGCAGAAACGCGGATATTTTTAAGAGCATAATAGGCAGTGTTATGAAATACGCTCCCGACGACGTTATACTGCTCACCGTGTCCAACCCCGTTGACATCCTGACCTATATAACCTACAAGCTGTCCGGGCTTCCGAAAAATCAAGTGATAGGCTCCGGCACCGTTCTGGACACCTCGCGCCTTAAATATCTCATAAGCCGCCACACCGGAGTAGACGCGCGCTATTGCCATACCTACATCATAGGCGAGCACGGCGACAGCGAGGTTGCCGCATGGAGCATCACCAACATCGCCGGAATGAATATGCGCCGTTTCTTTGAAAGCTACGGGAAATGCACGGACGAGGATTTACAGATGATGTACGAGGAGGTTAAAAATTCCGCCTACGAGATTATACAAAAAAAGGGCGCGACATACTACGCCATCGCGGCGGCTGTCGCGCGTATAGTCGAATGTATAGCCGGAGCGGAAAATTCCGTTCTTACCGTTTCAAGCGTGCTCGGCGGCGAATACGGAATACGCGGCATCGCATTAAGCGTTCCCACGCAGGTATCGGGATACGGCGTGGAGCGTATTCTTGACGTGCCCTTCAGCTCCGACGAAATCGCGGGACTAAAAAACAGCGCGGGGGAGCTTAAGGAAAGCCTTAAATCAATAGGCTTTTAAGCTCCGCTGTCCAAATCATATATAAGCGCGTTGCATATCGCGGCAGCTACATTCGAGCCGCCCTTTCTTCCGCGCGATACAATATACGGCGCGTCGGCGGTCATAATAAGCTCCTTTGCCTGCACCACATTCACAAATCCGACCGGCACGCCGATAATCGCAACAGGCTTGATTTTGCCCTGCTCCATAAGCTCGTACAGCTTTATAAGCGCGGTAGGCGCATTGCCTATGGCAAATATCACATCTCTGCCCAATCCCGCCGCCTTTTCCATACTCGCGGCGGCGCGCGTTGTGCCGTTCGCTTTCGCGGCGGCGGCAACGTCCTCGTCCGACATAAAGCAAAAAACCTCGCCGCCGAATTTTTTAAGACGTTTTTTATTTATTCCGCTGCGCGCCATTTGCGTGTCGGTTACAATATCCGCGCCGTTTTTCACGGCATTCTTTATTATTTGTATTACCCCGTCGGAAAAGCGCATATTATCCGCGTAATCAAAATCAGCGGTGGTGTGTATCACGCGCTTAACCACAGACTTAACCGAGCTGTCTATTTCGTGCGGCAGCTCGCTCTCTATTATCTCAAAGCTGCGCCGCTCTATATCGGCGGGCAGCACATTTTCAAGCTTCATCAAAACTCAATTCCCTTTCTTGCCGTTATACCCCTGTCATAAGGGTGTTTTATCTTCTTTATCTCGGAAACATAGTCCGCTTTTTCCGTAAAAAACCTATCCGGGCCGCGTCCCGTCATAACCAATTCTCCGCCGTAGTCTTTGACTATTTCGCGCACAATATCCTTATCCGTCAAGCCGTAATTATACGCCGCAAAAATTTCGTCAAGGACTATCATATCGAATTTATCCGCGTTTTCTTTGGCATACAGCAGATTTTTATTATGGCATTTTATTATATTCTCCTTGTCCTCCTCGGACATACTTCGGAAAAATCCGTAATTTTCATCACAACGCATCACGGTTATGTTTTTCTCCCTGTCCAAAGCTTCAAGCTCGCCCGTGTATGAGCCTTTTAAAAACTGTATGAACAGCACCCTTTTATTATATCCCGCCATTCTCATTGCCAAGCCTACAGATGCCGTTGTCTTTCCCTTGCCGTCGCCGCAATAAATGTGTATCATGCTCATACCTCCCTGTTTAGAATTTTATAAATCAAATCCATATCCAAGCTTTTTCGCACCATATCCGCGAGAGCGTCATATTCTCTTTCGCGTATTTCGTCCGGGTTTATATTTTTTATGTCCCCGATGCTTACTCCCTTTTTTCTGCAAAGGCACTCCGTAATCTGCGGTGCGCATTTATCGAATATGCCGTGCACATAGCTGCCGTAAACATCGCCCGAGGATATTCCGTCATAAGAGCCGTCCGAAAGCCTTGTCATCGCAGGGACACTAAGCTCACTTCGTCCCATATGAATCTCATACCCTTCAAATTCAACGCCGCAAAGGTCTTTTAGTGTCCCCGAAATATTTTCAAACACGCCGCTTACCCTAGCGCGTCTTTTTTCGCTCGCGAAACGCGTTTCCATAGGCAGCATTTCCATACCGCGCACCGCGCCGCCGCCCTCGCAGCCGCCGCTGTCGATTATTTTATTGCCGAGCATCTGATAGCCTCCGCATATGCCGAATATCGGGCATTTACTCTTTTTAACCGCCGCCTCAAGTCCGTTTTCTCTCATCCAAAGCAAATCCGAAATCGTGTTTTTACTTCCGGGCAGAATTATCATATCGGGATTATGCAATTCACCCGCGCTTTTCACGTACCTGACCGAAACGCCGTCAATACGCTCAAACGCGTTAAAATCCGTAAAATTTGAAATTCTCGGAAAGCGTATCACGGCAATATCTATTATGCCCGCGGATTTATTTTCAAGCCTTTCCGAAAGGCTGTCCTCATCGTCAATATCAAAGTGTCCGTAAGGCACCACTCCCGCCACGGGTACACCCGTGAGATTTTCAATCATATCAAGTCCCGGACGCAGTATTTCCACATCGCCGCGAAACTTATTTATAACGGTTGCCTTTATCCTGCTTTTTTCCTCATCGTCAAGCAGCATAACGGTACCGTAAAGCTGAGCGAACACCCCGCCTCGGTCTATATCTCCGACAAGCAACACCGGCGCGTCCGCCATTTTCGCCATACCCATATTTACAATATCGTCCCGCTTGAGATTAATCTCCGCCGGACTGCCCGCGCCCTCAATCACTATTATATCGTACTCGCGGGAAAGCGTATTATACGCGCTCATTATTTCGGGTATAAGCTCCTTTTTATATTTGAAATAATCGGCGGCGCGCATATAAGAGCGCACCTCGCCGTTTACTATCACCTGCGAGCCTTTATCGTTCGTCGGCTTCAACAGTATCGGATTCATAAGCACCGACGGCTCAATTCCCGCCGCCTGCGCCTGCACGACCTGCGCTCTGCCCATTTCAAGTCCGTCGCGCGTTATATATGAATTGAGCGCCATATTCTGCGACTTAAACGGCGCGGCCTTATATCCGTCCTGCTTAAATATCCTGCACAATGCCGCCGCGATTATGCTCTTGCCCGCGTTTGACATCGTCCCCTGTATCATTATCGACTTAGCCACAAATATCACCCAATTCCCTGATTAGCTCCGCGTTATCCGTATGCGCTTTCACCGCCACGCGGTAAAAGCTCTCGTCAAGGCCTCTGAAATTAGTGCAGCTCCTTATAAGTATTCCGCGCTCCAAAAGCCTTTCGCCGATACCGCTTTGACCTTTAATTAAAATAAAATTCGTGTCGGATTTAAAAGCCTTAAATCCAAGCTTTCTCAATTCCTCTGTCAAAAATTCGCGCTCCCGTTTTATATAAATACGGCTTTTTTCAATATATCCGCCGTCATTGAGGGCGGCAATGCCTCCCGCCTGCGCCGCCGCGGACACGTTCCACGCGGGCAGCTGTTTTTTTATGTCCCCGCAGATTTTAGTGTCCCCAATGATATATCCCAAACGCAGTCCCGCCATTGCGTAGGTTTTTGTAAACGCCTTTATCACCGGCATTTTCCCTTTCATCGAATAGCCGTTGTCCGCCAAATCCATAAAGCACTCGTCAATTATACAGATTATATTTCTTTCGGCGCAAACGTCCGCGATTTTATCCGTCAACGCTCTATCGGCGATATTCCCCGCGGGATTGTTCGGATTGCATATAAATGCCATATCGACGCTCTTCAATCCGGCAATAAAATCCGAGCCGATAATAAATTCGTTCTCCTCTTTTAATGTGTAATACTCGATTTCGCAGCCGACGCTCAAAAACGCGCGCTCGTATTCCGAAAACGTGGGCGCGATAAGCAGCGCTCTCTTCGGCATAACCGCGCGGACCGCCGCGAAAATCATTTCCGACGCGCCGTTTGAGCATAAAATATTTTCGCTTTTCACTCCCTCATGCTCCGCCACGACGCGCCTTAATTCGGCATAATCCGCGTCGGGATATACCCCGAACGCGTCCGCGCCGCTTATCACAGCTTCCCGTACCCTATCGCTTATGCCGAGCGGATTTGTATTCACCGAAAAATCAAGTCTTACGCTGTTGTTATAAATATCTCCGCCGTGCTCATATTTTTTCATATCAAAATACCTACTGTAATTTTTATCGCCATGCAGATAACAAACGCCATAACCGCTGTCCAATACATAAGCCGATTCGCGTTTTTTATATCAATATACTGTGTGTCGCGTATATCGTCGCCGATAAACGGCTTTTTATAAAGCTCTCCGAAATAATACGCGTCGCCGCCGAGACGTATTCTGAGCGCGCCCGCCATAACCGACTCCGTCTGTGCGCTGTTCGGACTGGCGTGATTTCGCGAATCGCGCTTGTATATCATCGACGCGTTTTTGCTGTCAAGCCCCACAATACGCGCCGCTATCAGCATAAGCCGCGCCGATATTCTCGCCGGTATAAAATTCAGTATGTCGTCTATTTTCGCGGCGGCTTTTCCGAAATTGATATATTTTTCGTTTTTATATCCGACCATTGAATCCATCGTGTTTACCGCCTTATACATACATCCCAAAACGCCGCCGCCAACCGCCATGTATATAAGCGGCGCGATTACGCCGTCGCAGGTGTTCTCCGCAACCGTTTCCACCGCCGCCTTGGTTATGCCCGTCTCGTCCAAGCCGTCCGTGTCGCGGCCGACAATCATCGACACCTTTTTTCTCGCTTCCTCAATATCTCCGCGTATAAGCGGCGCGTACACCGACATACTCGCGTCCTTGAGCGATTTTGCCGCAAGCATAAAGTAGCACATAACCGCCTCGATAATCACACCCAAAAATAAATTATATCTGTACGCGAAAAACAAAATCGCAAACGGTACGCCGCCGCACACAATAAGCACAAGCGCCGCCATAAATATTCCTCCGACAAATTCGCCCCTCGGCGTTTTCGGGAATATTTTCCTCATCAGCCTTTCGGAAAGCTCTATAAGCTTTCCCATTAATCTTATCGGGTGCAATTTAAAATTCGGGTCGCCGAATATACAATCCAGCAAAAATCCGATACTAAGCGCCGCCGATTGAGCTATAATCATTTACTGTCCCTCCCACGTTCATTTCAAATTCAAATCCGCAGCCGTTTTTTACCTGATAATCGTAAAAATTGCCGCCGAATAATTTTTGCATAATCGCCATAATGCTTCCGCCGTGAATAACAAAGGCGGTATCCTCCGTTTGACCGTCAATCATTTCAAAAAATCCCTCAACGCACCGTTTTGTGAAATCCTCGTGTGCCTCGCCGTTCGGAAACGGCATTGCGCCGCCGCTGTCAATCCACCTTTGATAATCGGCATTATCCTTTAATTCCTCATAAGACTTATTCTCAAAATCACCGAAATCACATTCGGAAAGCCCGACGCATATAATCGGAGAAATGCTCGGATATATATATTTTGCCGTCTGTACACATCGCTTTAAGGGACTTGACACCACGCGCGCACAGCGCGGATATTCACGCTCAAGACATTTAGTGTCCCTCAAATCCTCATCGGTCACGCCTATGTATTTTTTCTTATAATTTCCCTCGGTCATACCGTGACGTATAAGTATTATTTTCATTTTACTCTCCATTTCGCCGCTCTGCGGCGTCTAAAATCATAACGTGGAAAAGAAACAAGCAGATTGCTGTTATGAGGAGCGCAGTCGTATTCGCACCGCAAAGAAATGCGGGCAGCCGCAAGGCTGACCTTTTGCCATAGGCAAAAGGTGCTGAGTTTTATACTTCAAGCTCCGAATAATAGTGAGTGTTGACTGCTTTGCAGTCAAGCCCTTTGGGCTAAGTTGCATAGCAACTTACCGCGCCGTTTATTTTTCACGTTATCACATTTCCTATTCCGCATATAACTCTTATTACCTTTTCCGCCTTTTCGGCTATATAACAGCACTCTCTGCCCACGCGTTCGCGCCATTCCCTGTCGGCTTTGTCCATGGGCACAACGCCGTATCCGATTTCATCGGAAATTATTATTATATCGGGATTTTCCGCAAGCATCTTATCGGTAACGGCGCGTATATCGCGGTTATCCTCCATCATCCTTCTTATAAACGAATGAAAATCTCCGACAGCCCTTTCGGTCATTACCGTATCATAATCGGCTCGCGGTATGTCCGCTATGCCGTATTCATTTTTCACAAACGCTCTTTTTCCGCTGTTTTTTCCGCCTATCACAAAACGCATACCATACCTCCCGCAATCACGCATAAAAGCTCGCAAACGCACAAAAAATATCCCGCCACATCGCCGGTCGCGCCGCCGAATTTGCTGTACGCAATATGCCTATACCACAAAAACGCTATCGCCGCGGCGGCAAGAGTAAAAATGCCTGTCCTTAAATCTATAAAAACAACCGCGGCGGCGCATACCGCGATATACGCGCACATCACAGCCGTAACCGCTTTTCTTTGCGCCGCGCTTTTAAAGGTATACAGCAGTCCGCTGTTTTTGGCGCATTTAAAAAGGCACAACGCCAGACCGCTCAGCGACCGCGACATCACAAAGCAAACCGAAACCGCAAGCACGGTTTTTATGCTGTTTATTTCACTCACAAATCCGAGGTACAATATAAAATACACTGCCGCGCCGATTATCGCAAAGGCTCCGGTGTGCGGGTCTTTGAGTATTTCAAGCTTTTTTTCTCTGTCGCCGTAGGAGGAAAGCGCGTCGCAGGTGTCCAGAAAACCGTCAACGTGTATGCCGCCCGAAATCATAACCGGCAGTGCGGTCATAAGCGCGGCTCTTAAAATATTCCCGATTTTAAGTGCCTCGCACAGCAAAAAAATCGCCGCAAACGCTGCTCCGATTACAGCTCCCACAAGCGGGAAAAAGCACAGCGCGTATTTCATATTGCTTTCATCCCAATTTATTTTCGGCATCGGTATTTTTGAGTACATCGAAAATGCCACGCATAATGATTTTAAAACATTCATTTAGTGTCCCTCTATTTTATTCTCACGGGTATACCGTACACAACCTCATAAACCCTGTCGGCTTTTTTTGCAAGCAGGCTGTTTATCTCACCGAGAATACGTATATACTCTTTAGTGTCCCCATCGTAATTTATTCCGTCGGAGGAAATCTCATTTGTGACCGCCACAAGGCTTTTGCATTTTAAGCTCAGCACATCGGCGGAAATTTTATGCGGGTCTGTTTCCTTTTTATCCGAAAACATTAAGTTGGCGGTCAAATTCGACACACATTCCAAAAGCATTGTGTCGGCTCTTTCCTCAAGCGAGGATAAGCTCTCATAGCACTCCGCGGTGCGAAAGCCCTTGCCCGAGCGCATTTTTCTGTGACGCTCAATCCTTTTTACACATTCCTCGTCATACGGTTTCATTGTAGCCACATAAAGCATATCTCCGCCAAGCTCCGCCGCCGTTTTTTCGGCAAACTCGGATTTGCCGCTGCCGCTGCCGCCCGTAATCAGGATAAACATCTATTTCAGCTCCTTATAGCTTTCCACATTAATATCGTCAAATGTTGACATCTCGTTATACACGCAAACCGCCGTGTCGAGCGCGGCAAGCAGCATAACGCCGCCGGTGCCCTCGCCGAGGCACATGGACGCGTCAATAGGCGCCCTTTTATCCAACCGCTTTAAAATAATCTCCGCCGCGCTCTCCTTTGAAACGTGCGACGCTATCATAAAATCGCGGCTTTCCTCACACAGCCGATACGCGCACAGCGCCGCAACCGAGGATATAAACCCGTCGATTATCACCGGAACACCATAAACCGCGCCGCCTATAAACGCGCCCGCCAAAGCGGCGATGTCATATCCTCCGACCTTTGATATTACGTCCAAAGCATCGTTTTTATCCGGCTTGCTCCTTGATATTGCCGCCTTTATAACCTCGATTTTTCTTTCCAGTCCCGCGCTTGAAAGTCCCGCGCCTCTGCCCGTAACGTCCGCGGCGTCCATATCGAGCAGCACGCTTGCCACGGCGGAGCTTGTGGTGGTATTTCCTATTCCCATCTCGCCCGTGGCTATTATTTTACAGCCCTTTTCCGACAGCTCCCTTACGCAGTCGATTCCCGTTTGAACCGCCAAACGCGCCTGCTCATATGTCATAGCGTTTTCACGGAGCATATTTTTTGTGCCGTAGGATATTTTCCTGTTTACGGCTCCCTTTACGTCGCGCGCGACACCCACGTCAACGGGTATAACCTCCGCGCCGATGTGACGCGCCATCGCGCATACGCTGGTATCGCCCTTTACGAAATTCTCCGTGACAATGGCTGTTACCTCCTGCCCCGTCTGCGTCACGCCCTCGCTCACCACGCCGTTGTCGGCGCACATCACAAGCACGCACCTCTTTGAAATGTCAATATTATGTGTCCCCTGTATTCCGGCTATATCGGTTACAATATCCTCGAACACACCCAAGCTATGCAGGGGCTTAGCGATTGAATTCCACTTTTTCACCGCGTTTTCTCTCGCTGTTTTACTGATTTCTTTTACCTTGTACATTTATATTCCTCGCATTTTTTTATAAAGCTTTCGGCAAGCTTAATATTCGTCCAAAAATGTATATGCGGAAATCCCGCGAATAAATTGCGCTCGGTATTTACGCAGCTCCACGTCCTGCCGTTTTTTTCGGCGGTAAATCCGCCGCCGCAGCAATCGCTGTCAAAATAATGAAACTCTCTCGCGCGGATTTTTTCGCCTTTTTTACACAGGATATTATCGCTTTGCGCTGTCATTTCCATATATCCGAAACGCCGCAGACTGTCCGTCTTTCGGCACGCGCCGTTTATGACTCCCGCCATTTTGTGTCCCCTGCCGTCATTATCCTCCATTATCTTATGCAGATACATAAATCCGCCGCACTCCGCTATACACGGTGCGCCGCGTTTCACGGTATCTCTTACGGAGTCAAGCGTAACCGTATTTTTCTCAAGAATATCCGCGTAAAGCTCCGGATAACCGCCGCCCAAAATAAGTCCGTCGCAGGGTGGAACGCTGTCATTTGACAACGGACTGAAGTAAACAATCTCCGCGCCCATATCGCGCAAAAGCGTTAAATTGTCCTCATAATAAAAGCAAAATGCTCTGTCGCGCGCAACGGCAATTTTAACATCGGCAATTTTCTTTATATCCGGCGATTTAATTTTAGTGTCCCCACATTCCGCCGTTTGAAGTATGCCGTCTATATCAATATATTTTTCCGCATAATCCGCAAGCACCCTCATTTTTTTATTTATATCGCTGATCTCCCGCGCCGTGACCAATCCGAGATGTCTGCTTTCTATACGCGCGTCGCCTATGTACGGCAAAAAACCGAACGGTTCAATACCAATCCTTCGGCACTCCTCCGCCATATCCTTATACAGCCTCTCGGGCAAATTGTTGAAAATCACTCCGACAATTTTGTTATTTTTAAACTCCTTAAAGCCCTTTATTTGCGCCATCGCCGAAAGGCTCATACCCTTGCAGTTCGCAACAAGTATAACGCTTGTATCGGTAATGCGCGAAAGCTCATAAGAGCTGCCCTTTTCCGTAAAGGAAAGACCGTCATAAAATCCCATAACGCCCTCGATTACGGAAATATCGCCGCTGTTTTTCCAAAGCAGATATTTAATCGTATCGCTGTCCATTATATAGCTGTCAAGATTATACGACGGTGTGCCGATTACCGTTTTATGAAACATCGGGTCAATATAATCCGGACCGCATTTGAATGAGGATACCTTTAATCCCCTGTTCACAAGCGCTTGCAGCAGGGCGCAGGTAACGGTTGTCTTTCCGCATCCGCTGTTTGTGCCGGCAATCATTATTCTCTTCATCGTTTCTCACCACATATCACAAATACGGGATTTTGCGCCGTCATCATATTGTAATTCCCGATTTTTCTTCCCCTTGCCGCGCTTATCTGCGCCACATCATATGAATAGCCGCGCTCCTCAAAGGCTTTTAGTGTCCCCGTCAAGGTTTCAAGAGTGATTGCGTTTACGACAACTTTCCGGCACGCGCATTTGTCAATTATCTCATCGATTTTGCCCGAAGAGCCGCCTATAAAAACCTTGTCCGCTTTTGGCAGTCCCTTGAGCGCGTCGGGTGCCTCTCCCCGTATCACCTCTATATTATCCGCCGTAAATTTCACAGCGTTTTTCTCGATAAGCTCCGCCGCCTCGGCGTTTTTCTCAACGGCATACACCCTGCCCTTCGGGCATAACAGCGCCATTTCCACGCTTACAGAGCCCGTACCCGCGCCTATATCAAGGCAAATGTCATCGGGTTTTATCTCAAGCCGCGACACGCTTACAGCTCTCACCTCGCTCTTAGTCATAGGTGCGCCGCCCGTTATAAATTCCTCATTTCTAATGCCTATTCTCGCGCGGGCATCAAAATTTTCGTTTATTATAACAATCACGCTTAACGGGTCTGTTTTTATGTCCCTCAATTCCTCGGCTGTTCCGCGGAGTATTTTCTCGGTTTCATACGAAAGATTTTCACCTATAAAAACCTCCGCGCCGCCAAGACCGAATTTGCACAGCTTTGCGCAAGGATTTTCACCAAGCAGCGCAAAAGTCTTTTTATGTCCCCTTACCTCACTTGCGATATTACATTCCCTGCCGTGCATACTGACTATATTCATATCGTCATAGGAAATCCCGATTTTCGCGCAAAAATACGAAACACAGCTTATGCCCGGCTCCGCCTGTGCTTTCGGGAACAGCGCGCATAGCTTTTTCGCCCCGCTGAAAAAGGAAATATCTCCCGAAAACATAACGGCAATGTTTTTCTCCGGATTTTCTCTTATAATGTCGGATATTCTATCCGCGTCATACTCAAAGTAAACCTGCCTTTTTCCGTCCGCGAACGGCTGTGCAACGCGCCTTGCACCGATTATAATATCAGCATTTTCAATTTTTTCCCTTGCCGAAACAGTGAGATTTTTAGTGTCCCCCATTCCCGTTCCTATTATAAAAATGTTCATATTACAACCACTCCAAAATCAGTTTTTTCGCCTGCTCTAATGATACTCCGCTTTCCTTTACGGGTCTGTCGATTATAATGCACACAGCGTTATTTTCCCTTGCCGCGTCAATTTTTTCCGCGAAGCCGCCGCTCTTTCCGGTGCGTTTTGTTACGAGATATTTTATATTCAGCTCCTTTATCAAAGCCGAATTGAACTCCTTTGAGAAGGGTCCCTGCATACATATCACGCGTTTCATTTCAAACCCCGCCTCGGCGCACAATCTTACAGATTCCTCCGTTGGAAGAATACGCGCGAACGCGCGGTTCGCGAGCGCCGAAAACGCCTTTATTTCCTTTGAACCCGTGGTTATTAAAATATTCCCAACGGTATTTTGCAAATATTTCGCCGCCAAAGCCGTATTCTCAAAGCATATACCGTCGCCGTCCGTATCCTCGCGCACAACTCTGATATATTTGCGCGGGCAGGCGGTTTTTATGTTCTCCGTCACCTTATCCGCGTAAGGGTGCGTCGCGTCAACGACTATTTTCGCGCCGGTTTCCGAAAAAAGCTCTCTCATTTCATCGGCGGTCATTCTGCCGACACGCACATTTTTATTACCGAGAATTTCGGCTCCGTATTCCGTCGCCACGCACACAATGTGACTTATATTATTCTTCAACAGAAAATCCGATATTTTGTGTCCCTCGTCCGTCCCGCCGAACAATATAACATCATACATTTCTATATCCCCTCGGAGTTACCATTTTATTCTTAATACGCTTCGTCATTGAATTGCCTATAAAAATCGTCGTGAACATATCCGCGTGATAATTTCGCATCTCCCCAAGCGTCATAACTCTGTATTCCTCGCCGTCGCGCCCTATATTTCTTGCCGCGGCGCATACGGTTTTAGTGTCCCTATATTTGAGAATTATATCGCACGCGTTTTTTAAATAATCACGGCGTTTTTTGCTTGACGGATTATAAAGGCAAATCACAAAATCACCCGCCGCGGCACATTCAAGACGCTTTTCAATCGTTTCCAACGGCGTAAGCAAATCGCTGAGGCTTATTACCGCAAAATCATGTCCCAAAGGCGCGCCCACAAGAGCGCCGCCGCTGAGCATTGCGGAAACACCGGGTGTAACGCACACCTCTATATCCTCGTATTCCGCCGCGATTTCATAGACAAGCGACGCCATACCGTACACGCCCGCGTCGCCGCTGCACACAACCGCGACATTTTTCCCCTTTGCAGCCATTTCTGCGGCGGCGCGGCATCTGTCCGCCTCCTGCTTCATTGCCGATGTGAAATATTCCTTATCCGGCAAAAATTTTTTCACCAAATCGGCGTAGACCGTATAGCCGACTATCACATCGGCATTTTTAAGAGCTTTTCTCGCCGCGGCGGTTATGCCGTCCTCACTGCCCGCGCCCATTCCGACAACGTATATCTTCATCTAAATTCCTTTCAAAAAATCTATTTCGGTTTTTAATTTTCCCAACGCCAAAGCCGTGCCGCCCAGCGGTGTTTTCGGAGCACACAGCCGCGCTCCGGCGGCGCATACCGCTCTTTCGCAGACATTGTCAACGCCCACGGTTTTTTTCACAAAGTCGGAGGACGTGAAATTACCCTCGACATTCGCCAGCTCCCTCGCGGTAAACGTCAAAAGCGGCAAATCATATTTTCCGCAAAAATTCAAAATGCCCGGCTCGTCCTTTTTTATATCGATGGTCGCGACGGCAAAAAGCGAAAACAGCGACACTCGGTTTGTCTTCAAAAATTCAAGCACACTCTTCTCAACATTTTCGCAATTTTTCTTGCAGCCTATGCCCAAAATTATATTTTTCGGCTTTAAATTAAGCGTAATGTCAAAGGGCTTTTTATCGCTGTCGCTTATGCAAATTCCCGCCTTTGCGCCGTTATTAAAGCAATCGGGAACATTTTTAAGCTCATAATCCGTATACAGTCCGATTTTTTCGCCGCGCAGAACTCGCGAGGATATTTCCTTTATCAGTTTAGTGTCCCCTATGTGCAGATTATTTTTGACCGCAAAGGTATCTACTGAAAATTTATTATTAATATCGGTCGCGGTGGTAATAACGGCGGTGCCGTTTGTCAGCGCCGCGATTTTTTTAGCCAAATCATTCGCTCCGCCTATATGTCCCGACAAAATCGGAATCGCAAAACCGCCCCTTTCGTCCGCGACAACCACAGCGGGGTCCTTTGATTTATCCTTTATATACGGCGCGATTGCGCGAACCGCGATTCCGCACGCGCCGACAAAAATCAACGCGTTGTAATTTTTAAAAATATCTCCTATAATTTCCGAAACGGCGTCAAATTGCTTCATGCCGCGCGCGGCGTATTTTGTATATCCGTCGGCTCCGATTTTTTCCGCAAGCATTTTTGCCGTTTCGGCGCCTTTTTGCGTAAAGGCTATCACTGCGGTTTTCATTGCTCCACGCCCTTTCGGTATTCGGTTGTGAACGCTTTATCATAAAGCTTTGACAAGGAATAATCATCGCCGAGAAAATTACCCACCGTAATAAGCGCGGTCTTTTTTATATTATTCTTACACGCCGTTTCGTTTAGTGTCCCCACGGTACACCGCATAACCTTTTCGTCCCTCCACGTAGCCTTGTACACAATCGCCGCGGGGGTATTTTCATCATAGCCGCCCCGTATAAGCTCCGCGGAAAGCTCCCGCAGCATTCCCGCCGAAAGAAATATAACCATGGTTGCCCCGTGAGCGGCAAGCAGATGTATTTTTTCCCTTTCGGGTACGGGCGTTCTGCCCTCCATACGCGTTATAATCACCGTCTGCGACACATCGGGCAAGGTATATTCCGCCTTGAGCGCCGCAGCCGCGCCGCAAAATGAGCTTACACCCGGGCATACGTCATATTCGATTTTAAGCGAATCGAGCCTGTCCATCTGCTCGCGAATCGCGCCGTATATGCAGGGGTCGCCCGTGTGAAGCCTGACAATCTCTTTAGTGTCCCCCGCTTTCATAACCTCAATAACCTCGTCAAGATTCATTTCTGCACTGTTATATATCCGCGCGTTTTTTGAGGCATATTCAAGCAGCTCCTTATTCACAAGCGAACCGGCGTAAATTATAATATCCGCCTGCTCCAAAAGTCTTTTTCCTCTCAGCGTAATCAAATCGGCCGCGCCGCTGCCCGCTCCGACAAAATGCACCATTTAGTGTCCCGTCACCTTGCTTAAAATTTATTCCGCGTCCGCTGTTTCGCCTATAACTCCGTGTTTGTTTGAAAACATCACCGCGCCGATTTTTAAATCGGTGCGCCTTTTAAGATATGTATCGATTCTGTTCATTAATATATCAATCGTTTTAGTGTCCCTAATTAATTCATACGCCTCGTCCGTTGTGGCACAATCAAGGATTTTTTCAAAATCCTCCATGCCCGCGAGAGCGGCGCACAGCGCAAGCGTTTCCATACGTCCGTCGGCGTATTTTGAATGCGTGTTCATAATTCCGCTGCCCAGCTTTACAAGCTTGCCCATATGCGAAACAATAAGTATCTCCGAAAATCCCAAATCCGACGCGTAATCAATCGAGTCGCCGATATAATTACTGCATTGCACTGCGTTTGTTATGCCATATTCCGTTTTGGCAAATTTCTCGCCGTAATTCCCGGGCACAAAAACAACCGCTTTCGCGCCTGTTTTTCTGTATGCTTTAAGCTCGAGAAAAATCGTGTCGAGAAGAGCCTTTTCGCTCATCGGCTCCACAATTCCGCTTGTGCCTAAAATTGAAATTCCGCCCTCTATGCCGAGCCTCGGGTTAAAGGTTTTCTTCGCGATTTCCTCGCCGTCCGGCACGGAAATCACAACGTCAAAGCCGCCGTCAAAATCCGAGCAGACCTCGTTTACGGCGTCGCGTATCATTTGCCTCGGCACGCTGTTTATTGCCGCGCTGCCAACGGGGCGGTCAAGTCCGCCGCGCGTCACGCGTCCCACGCCTTTGCCGCCGTCAATCCTTATTCCGCCGTCATTTTTTGTGACCTCGGCATACACAAGGATTCCGTTCGTAATATCGGGGTCATCGCCGCTGTACTTTTTCACGGCGCAGGAAGCCTTGCTTTCGCCGATTTGCCTATCCTCTGTGTTAAGGCTTAGTTTTTCTCCCGACGGCAGCGTAACGCTCACCGTCTTTACCGTTTCGCCCATCATAAGCATAGCAGCCGCCGCCTTTGCCGCCGCCGCGGCGCAGGTACCCGTGGTATAACCCTTTTTCAAAAATCTGTTGCTTTTCATCCGCTTCACCCAATGATTATCGAATTAATATCCGCGCCGACGCGCCGTATCCATATAGAACAGTATACCAAAATTATACCGTTATGTCAATCAAACCGTGGCGCGGCGAGAAAATTTAATTTTGCGCTTAAAGCAAAAAAAGAACAGACGGCGGCGTGTCCCACACCCGCGAAACGCGGGAGGGACTTGCGCGCATAAATCTGTCCTTTTTTATTGTCACGGCTCACGCCGGCGCGGGGCGCGAAAGCTGTTACAGCTTTTTAACCGCGAGAGTAACGGTTTCTCCGTTAATATTCCATTCCTTTGAATTGCCGTCGGCGGCGGCGGTATCAATTTCATCCGCAAGGGTTTCGTCCTTGATTGTAGCCATGTTCCTTGTGATAATGGCGGCAATTTTGTCATTGCCTACGCAGCTTACCTTGATGTGATCCATAACCTCAAAGTCGGAATCCTTTCTCATTGTCTGGATTTTTGAGATAATCTCACGCACAAAGCCCTCCTCGATAAGCTCATCGGATAGGTTCGTGTCAAGAACAACCGTTATGCCGTAATCGCTGTTTGACTCAAAGCCCTCCGTTTGAGCGGTTTCGATAAGCAAATCCTCCTCCGAGAGAGCCTCCTCATTGCCGTCAACCGTAATTTTCAGCGCGCCGGTTTCTTTAATTTCCGCCATTGCCTTGTTGCCGTCAATATTCGCGAGAATTTCTCTCACGGCATTGATGTTCTTTCCGAAACGTCTGCCCAGCGTTTTCAGCTGCGGCTTAAAGCTGTAGGACGTAAATCCCGACACATCATCGGTAAATTCAACATTCTTTACGTTCAGCTCTTCCTCGATTATATCAACATAATATTCACTCAATGCTTCGGGCGCCTTTACATACATCATGCCTATCGGCTGACGATTCTTGATATTCGCCGTATTTCTGCACGCTCTGCCCAAAACGACTATATCCAGCACCTCTTCCATATTCTTTTCAAGCTCTTTGTCGATAAGCTTTTCATCATATGTCGGGAAGTCGCAAAGATGAATACTCTCCGGCGCGTCCTTATCTATGCTTCTTACAAGGTTCTGATAAATATCCTCGGTCATAAACGGGATCATCGGCGCGGCTGCCTTGCACAGCGTAACCAACGCGGTGTAGAGCGTCATATACGCGTTAATCTTATCCTGAGGCATATCCTTAACCCAAAAACGAGTGCGCGAGCGTCTTACATACCAGTTTGAAAGCTCGTCCACGAAGCTGTCAAGCACCCTTGCCGTTTCGGTAATCTTGTAATTCGCCAAATTTTCATCAACCGCTTTAACAAGCGTATTCAGCTTTGACAAAAGCCACTTGTCCATTACGGAAAGCTTGTCATATTCAAGCGAATATTTTGTCGCGTCAAAATTATCTATATTCGCGTACAGCACAAAGAACGCGTAGGTGTTCCAAAGAGTACCCATAAACTTGCGCTGTCCCTCGGAAACCGCGCCGTCATGGAAACGGTTAGGCAGCCACGGCGCGCTGTTTGAATAGAAATACCAGCGTATCGCGTCCGCGCCGTGCTTTTCGAGCGCGTCAAACGGATCTACCGCGTTGCCCTTGGACTTAGACATTTTCTGTCCGTTTTCGTCCTGAACGTGTCCGAGCACGATTACGTTCTTATACGGAGCCTTATCAAACAAAAGCGTTGATTCGGCAAGCAGAGAATAGAACCAGCCTCTTGTTTGGTCAACGGCCTCGCTGATAAAATCGGCGGGGAAGTTTTCCTCGAATATATCCTTATTTTCAAACGGATAATGCCACTGAGCGAACGGCATCGCGCCGCTGTCAAACCAGCAGTCAATAACCTCGGGAACTCGGTGCATTTCCTTTCCGCATTCCGGACATTTAATCGTCACCGCGTCAATAAACGGACGGTGAAGCTCTATATCATCGGGGCAGTTGTCCGACATCGACTTAAGCTCCTCGATTGAGCCTACCGCGTGCCTGTGACCGCATTCGCATTCCCAAATATTCAGCGGAGTACCCCAGTAACGGTTACGGCTGATACCCCAATCCTGCACGTTTTCAAGCCACGCGCCGAAACGTCCCTCACCGATTGTTTTCGGAATCCAGTTGATTGTCTTGTTATTCTTTATAAGGTCGTCCTTAACAGCCGTCATCTTGATAAACCACGTATCGCGCGCGTAGTAGATAAGCGGCGTGTCGCATCTCCAGCAGAACGGATAGCTATGCTCGAACTTCGGAGCATTGAAGAGCTGTCCTCTTTTTTCAAGATTTACAAGGATTTCCTTGTCGGCGTCCTTACAGAATGTACCCGCCCACGGAGTTTCCTTTGTCATTTGACCCTTGCCGTCAACAAGCTGAACAAAAGGCAAATCATACTTTCTGCCGACATTTGCGTCGTCCTCACCGAACGCGGGCGCGATATGAACGATACCCGTACCGTCCGTAAGCGTTACATAGGTGTCGCAGGTTACATAGTACGCCTTTTTATCGGGAGATACGAAGTCAAAAAGCGGCTCGTATTCCTTGTATTCAAGGTCCGTACCCACGTACCTTTCAACCACTTCATATTCCGCGTCCTTGATATTCGCGTCAACAAGAGCCTCCGCGAGAATATAGTATTCATCGCCGACTTTGATTTTTACATATGTTTCATTCGGGTTCACGCACAGCGCGACATTTGACGGCAGCGTCCAGGGGGTTGTCGTCCATGCGAGGAAGTAGGTATTTTCCTCTCCCTTAACGATGAATTTAGCCGTTGCGGAGCGTTCCTTTACGTCCTTATATCCCTGAGCAACCTCATGCGATGAAAGCGGAGTGCCGCAGCGCGGGCAATACGGAACGATTTTGTGTCCCTTATATAAAAGACCCTTTTCCCATATCTTCTTCAGCGCCCACCATTCGGACTCGATAAAGCTGTTGTGATAGGTTACATACGGGTCGTCCATATCCGCCCAAAAGCCGACAGTGCCGGAGAAGTCCTCCCACATACCCTTGTACTTCCATACACTTTCCTTACATTCCTTAATAAAAGGCTCAAGTCCGTATTCCTCAATCTGCTCCTTGCCGTCAAGGCCGAGCTTTTTTTCAACCTCAAGCTCAACGGGAAGTCCGTGAGTGTCCCAACCCGCCTTACGCAGTACCTTGTATCCCTTCATCGTGCGGTAACGCGGAATCATATCCTTGATAACGCGCGTTAAAACATGACCGATATGCGGCTTGCCGTTCGCCGTCGGGGGACCGTCATAGAAGGTGTAGACCTTGCCTTCCTTTCTCTCGTCAATACTCTTTTGGAAAATGTTGTTGTCTTCCCAGAATTTCTTGACCTTTTTCTCTCTTTCCACGAAATTCAGATTCGGTGAAACCTTATCATACATGGGTGTATTCATTCCTTTCAATGATATTTAATATTTCCGGCTGTTTGTTTTACAACCAAAAAGGTCTTTGTCCTGCATAACAAGACAAAGACCCAAATCTTTGCTATACCACTCGTCATACCAACATATGCGTTCCCGCTTACGGAGGAAAACCGTCGCAGTCTACTCGGAAAGCCTTTCGGTGCGAAACTCGGAAGTGATATTCAGCCAAACCTACTCGCCGCCGCGCTTGCACCGTCCGCGGCTCGCTGTACGCTTTCAATAAGGCATACTGTCTTCGTCATTGTTTTTATATATTATATTACATCCGCCGCCGATTGTCAATATGTGAATTTATCTTTTGTGTT